>CAZHCK010000018.1:0-36927 GCA_964530915.1 uncultured Cloacibacterium sp.
TCATTTAAGGGACTGCAAAGGTAATACTTTTTTCTAAACTTCCAAATATTTTTTTTTAAATATTTTTATGTTCTCGCCTCGTCTCTTTCTTCTTAATTAGCTCCTGCGCTTTCCCGTTGTTTCGGATTGCAAAACTACGAACTTTTACACAATCCCCAAATTTATTTACATGTTTTTTACGACATAAGTCACAACTTACTGAATACTAATAGGAAAAATTTACTTTTACTTTATGTTAAATAGGAAACCTCAATTTGTAATCTCCATTTAGCCCCGATGGAAACGGAAATCCTTTTTTAGAAAATGACCTTGATCTGCCTAAAAAAGTGCAGCACAAAGCAACAAATAACTCCTATAATTTAGCATAAATCGTTAAAAGAAACTGTGCAAAGAATTTTTCGAGGGAGATAATGTCTCCTGTTTTATAATTTATACCTGGAGAAGCGGGTGAATTTGCCGAGATTTTCTTTCCTGAAATCTGGAAATATTGTTCGGGCTGGTTATTTTTTGCCTGAAGTTTTATTCTAGCACCTAAAAATTTACCCACTGAAATATCTGTAATCTCTTGTTGAGATAAATCTAACTGAAGAAAACTTCTCTGTGGTAGCTTTATTTTTTTATTATTAATCCTTACTTCAATTTCTTTTTCTGGATTAATAAGGTAGACTGTATTTTCTTTTTGAGGAATAGTTTGCTTTTCCTTATAATATATATATAGTATATAGTGATGTGGATTAAAGGTAGAATTACCTTCTATATTTTCGGCGGACTTCATATAATAGGAATTGCCACCGATGGATTTTGCTTTTTTATAAATTTCTGAAAAAACAGCAGCATCATCGTAAGAAAATCCTGAAACTTCTATTTTCCCTAAATACTGTGCGTCTGTTTTAGGTTCTTCAGTGAGTGCATAAAGAAATTTATCACTATTGGCATGAATTTCTTTGGCTTCTGTAAGGAATATATTCTGTGAGAAACAAAAACTACTATATAATAATATATATATGTATAAGATTTTTTTCATTTTAATTATTTTGTAATATTTGAACACAGTCTTCTAGACTTTCTTCCCAAGGTTTTAATTGGAGGGAATAGGTTTTAGAAATCTTGTCTAAATCTAGAACACTATTTTTTGGTCTTTTTGCTGGTGTAGGATATTGTGAAGTTTCAATGGCGTTTAATTTAATCTTAGCATCTGAAAGTTCTGCAATTTTTACTGCAAAATCAAACCAAGAAATTCTGCCCAAATTAGAAAAATTAAAAATCCCAGGTGTGATTTTATTTGATTTAATGATTTTCATAATCGCCTCGGCTAAATCATTGGCATTGGTTGGTTGACCAAATTGGTCTGCTACAATATTTAATTCTTCTTTAGTTGCGAAAAGACTCAGCATCGTTTTTAAAAAATTTTTGCCAAATTCTGAATACACCCATGAAGTTCTGAGAATAACCGAACAAGGATTTACTTCTAAAGCCAATTCGTCTCCTGCTAATTTGGATGCGCCATAAACTCCCAAAGGATTAGTAAAGTCCTCTTCAGTATATGCTAAATTATTTTCGCCATCAAAAACATAGTCTGTAGAAACATGAATAAACTGAGCATTATTTTCTGAACAAGCTTCTGCCAAGTTTTCTGCACCATCTGCATTCACCAAGAAAGCTTTTTCTACATCTGTCTCTGCTAAATCTACCGCAGTATAAGCAGCAGCATTAATACAAAAATCAGGAGCATTTTTCCAAAAGAAATCGTTTACCTCTTCTTTATTGGTAATATCTAGTGTTTCTGAATCTGTAAAAATAAATTCGAACTCTTCAAATTGAGAAGAAATTTTCTGAAGACATTGACCTAATTGTCCGTTTGCTCCAGTAACTAAAATTTTTTTCATTATAGAATAATTTCAGGAAGTTCTAAAAAAGAAATAGCATTTAAATCTTTTTCGGAGATTAATTGTTGCTCTGCTGGAATTCTCCAGTCAATATTTACAGTATTATCCAATGGATGAATCCCGCATTCTGACTCTTT
This sequence comes from uncultured Cloacibacterium sp., assembly GCA_964530915.1. Lineage (GTDB taxonomy): Bacteria > Bacteroidota > Bacteroidia > Flavobacteriales > Weeksellaceae > Cloacibacterium. Next base: position 2,024 of record CAZHCK010000018.1, read on the forward strand.
ATTATAAAAATCATCACACTTATATCCAACTAATGCTGTTTCTGAAAGTACAGAATACCCATGTAAAAAACCTTTTGGCACAAATAATTGCCATCTGTTTTCTTCGGTGAGTTCTACTGCAAAAGACTGACCAAAAGTGGGGGAATCTTTTCTTACATCTACTGCAATATCTAAAATACTACCTTGTACACAATACACCAATTTAGCTTGCGCATAAGGTGGAAGTTGCATGTGTAAACCTCTGATTGCTCCGTAATGTGAAAATGCAAGATTATCTTGAACAAAATCTACTTCTTTGCCAGAAAGTTTTTGGAAAATATTTTTATTATAATTTTCGAAAAAATAACCGCGATTATCGTTCCAGATTTTCGGTTTTAAAATAAAACAATCTAAAAGAGGCGTTTTTTCTATCTCCATCTTATCCTTTATTTAAAATTCTGAAATATTGAACTCTGTCTTTGAACTCTTGATGAGGAATTTCTACCAAATATTGAGAAAAAAGTTCTTTAGTTTCTGGCGGCAATGTTTCAGATCTTCTTGTCTTCATATTGAAATAAATTACCGTAATCCAAAGTACTGCAAAAACTTCTTTTTCGTTTTCATCTTTCATCAGAATTTCTACTTTAGAAACTCTGTCAGACATTTCGATGGTTTTACTACTGATTACAACTTTGGTATTTGCTTTTACTTCTTTTAAATAGGCAATTTCATTTTGAACGGCTACCCAAGTACAACCTGTTCTTCTGAAATAATCTTCGTAAGTGAAACCGTAAAATTCTTCTACATGATCTTCTCTAGCGTTGAGCATGTACTCCAAATATTTTACATTATTAAGATGACCAATTGGGTCGCAATCGCTGAATCTAATTTTTACAACACTCGAAACTTCTTTTTCCATTTTCATAATTTAAGATTAATGTTCTTTATTTTCTTATAAAGAATGATGGTACAAAAATAAATAAAAAAACCACCTTATGGTAAGGTGGTTTTATAATATTTAGGATATAAATTAGATTCCTAATTCTTTTTTAACAGCAGCTGTAGCATCTGGGCCTGCTTTGTAGATTAATCCATTAGTTGCAGAATCAAAGATGAAATCCCAACCGTTTGCTTTAGCAGCTCTGGTAATGGCATCGTTTAATCTTTTTTCGATTGGTGCATAAGCAGCGTCTTGTCTGTCTAATAAATCTTTTTGAGCAGTCTGAGACATTTGCTGAAGATTTTGTTGAGTTTTACCCAATTCAGCTTCTTTAGCTTCTCTTTGTTGAGCAGTTAATTTAGCTCCTTCTTGTTGATATTTCTGAACATCTGCTTGGAAAGCAGTCGCTAGTTTTTCTAATTCTGCTTGCTTAGCAGTAGAGAAAGCTTTTAATTGTTCGTCAGCCTTTATTTTTTCTGGCATCATGTTAAGAATAGCTGCCACATCTACTGTAGCTATCTTCTGAGCCTTTGCAACTCCGAACGACATAAACATCATCACTGCTGCAAATAATACGCTTAATTTTTTCATGTTTTTCTAAAAATTTAAATTGTTTATTATTTTACTATTTTTTATTTTTTGCTTTAGCGTCCTTACTTTTCGTGTCTTCTTTAGAAGGACCTTTAAGTAATTGGTCTAAAACTTTGTCGGTGTAATCATATCTTTTGTCAAGAAAAATAACACTCATATTACTACTTTTATCAAGAACTATGCCCAAACTATTTTTTTCTGTAACTGTTTTAATGGCATTCCAAATTTGGTCTTGAAAAGGTTTTGCTAAATTGGCTCTAAATTTATTAATTTCTCCTTTTCCGCTGAATTTTTCAGCAATAAATTTTTTAATTTTTTTATCGAGATTTTTTACTTCTGCCTCTCTTTGTTTTAATTGCTCTCCTACTAAAAGTACTTTTTCATTTTCAAAAGCAGCTTTTTTCGCATCATATTCTGCTTGTAGGGTTTGCAATTCTGTTTCCCAAGCTTTGATTTGTTCTTCTAATCTCGCTTGTGCTTCTGTATACTGTGGCATTTTACTCAATATATAATTGGTATCTACCACTCCTATTTTTTGTGCAAATGTAACAGAATTAGCAGTTAAAAAAATTAAAAATATTAAAAAAACTTTTAAATTTTTCATATTAATGATGATTGTGTGTTATAATGACTGGTTCATCAAGAAGTGAGTCTGCCATCCTGAAGGTTCTGAGCCACCAATAGTTTTATCAAATCCATAAGCGAAATCAAATCCTATTAAACCAAATGCACCCATGTAAACTCTAATCCCCACTCCTACTGATCTTTTTAACTGAAACGGATTAAATGAAGAATAATTGTTCCAAGTATTTCCTGCTTCAGCAAAAGTTAATGCAAAAATCTTTGCGGTTTGGTTCATAGAAATAGGGTATCTTAATTCTGCAGCATATCTGCTGTAGATTGTTCCCCCACCTATTGGTGTAATATCTGTAGCCGAACCTCCTTCTGTAGAAGCATTTTCGTAACCTCTTAGCGGAACCAATTCTCTACCATCAAATCTACCACCAAATAAACCTGTACCTCCTACATAGAATCTTTCGAAAGGTGGAGCTCCTAAATCTTTATTATATCCGTCTAAGAATCCCATTTCTGCGGTACTTCTTAGAACTAACTTGCCAATTACTTCGTTATAAGCATCTGCTTTAAACTTAATTTTATAGAATTCCATCCATCTGTATTTCTCTTGTGGAGTCATAGATGAATAGTCTTTATTTTGGAATAAAGAGTAAGGCGGCGTGAATTTAATAGTTGCTTCAATATTAGAACCTGTAGTTGGGAAAATTGGGTCATAACCAGCAGAATTTCTACTTAAGCCAACATTGAAACTGAAGTTATTTGCATTACCATTACTCACAGTAGTAGAACCAAACTGGAATGGATAATTCTTGAAATTATAACTCTGGAATGAAATCCCTGTATATAGAGAAAAATAGTTATCTGGCCAATTTAAAAGTCTATTCAAACCTGCACTTGCAGAGAAAATATTTAATTTTTGACTAGAACCCGTATAATCTTTATAATTAACCATTGATTGGTTAAGACTTACTGATAGAGCTGTAGGTCTGTTCCCAAATAACCAAGGTTCTGTAAATGATAAACTGTAGTTTTTGAAATATTGACCAGCTTGCGCTTGTACAGAAAGCATCTGTCCATCTCCTTGCGGAACTGGTTTGAAATCTTTAAGTTTCAAGAAATTTCTTAGTGAAAAATTATTGAAAGTTAACCCTAAAGTTCCGATAAATGAGTTACCACCGTAACCAGCTTGTAACTGAACCTGTGATGAACCTTTTTCTACTAAAGTCCAATGAACATCTACCGTATTATCTTGTTGATTTGGTTGTATGTCTTGACCAATTTGTTGTGGGTCAAAGAATTGCATCCCTGCTAAATCAAAATACGTTCTTTTGATATCTAATTTAGAGAATAAATTCCCTGGTTTTGTTCTTAGTGAACGAAGAATTACGTGATCATGAGTAGTAGTGTTACCAGACCAAGTTACTCTATTCCAAGTTGCTTTTTCTCCTTCTTTAATTCTAATTTCTATATCGATAGAATCTCCTCTTACCGCTTTTTCTACCGGAATTACACTAGAGAATAAATAACCGTTATTCAAGTAAAGTGATTTGATATCTGTATCGTCTTCTTTTCCACCATCTTCACCTACTTTTTTGTTAAAACCTACTGCATCATAGATTTCTCCTTTTCTGTAACCTAACAATTTTTGTAAAACTTCTGTAGAATAAGATGTATTTCCAATGAAATTGACATCACCGATGTAATATTTCTTTCCTTCGTTTAGTTTTACATTGATATTAAATCCTTTGTCATTTCTCCAAACTGAGTCAGAAACAATTCTAGCATCTCTAAATCCTAAAGAGTTATAATAACTGATAAGATTTATCTTGTCTTCTTCGTATTTATCTTTAATGAATTTTGATGGTTTTAGAATTCCTTTGATACCAAATCTTTTCTGTTTTGTTTCTTTGAAACCTTTTTTTCTAAGTTTCGCATCAGAAACTTGGTCATTTCCTTCGAATTCTATTTTTGCAATTTTAACTTTTTTCCCTTTTGCTACTTCTATCGTCCAGTCTACAAGGTTAGGGTCATTTGCATTAATTTTATCTTGAATGGTGATTTTCGCATCAGCGAAACCTTTCTTCACATATTCTTGAGGAATTTTATTTTTAAGTGACGAAACTAGGTCATTGGTAATTTTAGTACCAGGTTTTAGGTTATTATCTTTAATGAGTTTTTCATTTTTAGATTTTCCTACTCCTTTTCCTACAAATTTTACTTCGCCTAATTCCATAAGGTCTTGTAAGTAGAATTTAAGAACTACGCTTTGTCCTTCTACATCTTCTACATATACTTCTACTTCTGAGAATGATTCTGTTTCCCAAAGTTTTTTAACAGCGCTGCTGATTTTTTGCCCAGGAATGTCTACTACTTCTCCTTTGCTAAGTCCTGTAAATCTCAAAATTTGAGCAGGAGTGTATTTTTTTACACCATCTACTACAATGTCTTTTAAGATATAAGAAGAAGGCTGATTCTGAGCAGCGGCAGTTTCTTGGTTAGGAGTTACCTGCGCCGAAAGATCTACAGACGCAAAAAATAAAAAAATTGGGATTAAAATATATCTCATTGGTTATAATATTCTATAAAAAATTAATTAGTGATTTGTTCACTGGTTTTACCAAACCTTCTTTCTTTGTTTTGATAGTTTACGATACATTGGTAAAGATGTTCTTCCTGAAAATCTGGCCAAAATATATCTAAAAATTGTAATTCTGCATATGCAATTTGCCACAGTAAAAAATTACTAATTCTAACTTCTCCGCTGGTTCTGATTAATAAATCTACTGGAGGTAAATCTTTAGTATAAAGATGATTTTCGAATAGTGTTTCGTCTATATCTTCTGGAGAAATTTTTCCATCTTTTACTTCTTGGGCAATTTCTTTTACTGCGTTTAGAATTTCTCTTTGCGAGCCATAGCTTAATGCAAGAACGAGATTACCTTTTGAATTTTCTTTAGTAAGCTCTACTACATTTAGAAGTTGTTCTCTTACTAGAGTGGGAAGTTTTTCTACTTCGCCGATGACATGCAATCTAACTCCTTTAGAAAAAAGTTCTGCAGCTTCATTTAATAATGTTTCAGAAAGTAAACTCATTAATGTGTCTACCTCATCATTAGGACGATTCCAGTTTTCTGTAGAAAAAGTATAAAGGGTAAGATATTCTACTCCTGCTTTATCACAAGCGGAAATAGCGTTTCTTACTGCTGAAATGGCATTCTTGTGTCCAAAAGTTCTTTCTTCTCCTCTGGATTTTGCCCATCTTCCGTTTCCATCCATGATGATGGCTACATGTTTTGGAAGATTATTTTTATCAATTTTTTCTAAAATTTCCTGCATCATTATTTACTTATTGACAATAACATGGTGGTCTTCCGAATGAATAAGAAAGACCAAGAGACATAGAATTCATCCAATCTTTAGAATTTAAATTTCCTAGATTGTATTCATCACTATAATCTAGTGTGTCACTATTGGTAGCGCGGAACATAAATTCTCCGAACAATGCCCAGTTATAGTTAAATTTATATTTAAGACCCGCTCCAAAAGGAATGGCAAAACCAAATTTATTTCCTTCTAAAGTCGTGTTAAACATTAAGCCAGAAATTCCTCCAAAAATATATGGACTGAGCATACTTTTTTGCTCTTCGTTTACTGGTAAAAAATTATAATCAAAAATAGCAGAAGCTTCGTAAACAGAATTGGTTCCGTACAAACCTCTACTTGCTCTGTATAATTCTTGAGCATACTTATCATTAAACTGAATATGGTTGTAAGCAAGTCTAAATCTTACCGATTGGTATGGATTAAAATTCATTCTGTACATAATTGCACCATAAAATGGTATTCCTTCATTAGATAAATTATTTATACTATTAGGAAAAGGATTGATGTATTTAGTCTTACCAATATCACCGGTAAGATTACTTGTCCCCAATTGTATACCTATTTCGTGTCTTTGAGCATGGGCAAAAAGATTGATGAAAAATAAGGCGATGATTACTAATGTTTTTCTCTTCATGTTTGCTGTGGGTTACTTACAACTTCAGCGGCTTAATAATCTGCAAATATAAAACATTTTTACATTAAGACTTATCTTAATGTTTAGTTAAATATTACCACTTAAAGTATAAATTTTATTTAAATATTTTTATTTAAAACCCAAATGTGTTTTAAATATTGTTTTATGTTAAAAAAACTCCCTCAAAAAAAGAGGGAGAGATATTATTTAATCTTCAGTATTTTCTTTAGTTTATTGCGTAATTTAATCAAGGTAGGCTCTTCATAATTGGCATCTTCATCAAAATATCCGTAACCATAGCCGTATCCGTAACCATAGCCATAGCCGTAACCATATCCGTAACCTTTATCCATCTCGAAGTCATTATAAATAAGTCCTAGATGTTTAATTTCATTATTATGATACTTTTCGGTTATCATTTTAAGCATGTATTTTTCGGTATACTCATGTCTTACTACGTAAACATTAGCATCACTATACTTCATCAATTCAAAAGAATCTGCTACTAAACCAACTGGTGGAGAATCTATAATAACAAAATCATAAATTTTCTTCAATTCTTCTATAAATTGGTGATTTTTTTCACTCATCAATAATTCTGAAGGATTTGGCGGAATAGGCCCTGAAGTAATTACATCTAAATCTGGAATTCTGGTCTTGTTGATGATTTGTTCCATTTTTACTTCGCCAGTAAGATAATTAGAAATTCCTATTTTATTATCCACCTTGAAATCTCCAAAAATTTTCGGTTTTCTAAGGTCCATTCCTAATAAAATGGTTTTTTTACCACTTAACCCTAAAACAGAAGCAATATTGATAGAAACGTATGTTTTTCCTTCACCTCCAATAGAAGAAGTCACCAAGAGAACTTTACTCTTGCCGTCTTCATTGTATAAAAACCTAAGATTGGCTCTCACTCCTCTAAAAGCTTCAGAAACTGAAGATTTTGGCTTTTCTAAAACACTTAAATTATTCTCGTGATTATTTTTACCAATAACACCTAAAAGTGGAATTTTGGTTGCATTTACGATTTCTTTAATCACTCTTACTTTATTGTCTAACAACTCAGAAATGAGCAGAATCAATAAAGGAATTAATAAAAATCCTAACAAAAGAATATTTCTAATGAACGCAATATTAGGAGAAATAGGTGCTTGTCCTAAATTTTTAGCTTTGTCAATAACTGTAATATCAGATGTATTGGTTTTAAGTCTCAGTTCTGCTTCAGAAAGTTTTTCTAGAAGTGTACTATAAGTTGTTTCATTTACGGTGAAACCTCTTTGTGCATCTACAAATTTTTGTTGTTTATATGGAAGAGAACCCAATTCCATTTCATATTTGGCAATCTGATTATTAAGCGTAGCCAATTCTGCATCATAAACTCCATAATATCTGTTTAGATTTTTGTAAGAATTCCCTCTTGCCTCATTAATTAATCGATTAATTTCTTTTATAGGTTCTGATTGCGGAGTGTAAATCGTAGAAAGTTCTGCTCTTTTTGCGTAAAGTGTTTTAAGCTCTGCAACAGAAGCGTTAAAAGTACCATCTTCTACACCAGCAGCATTTAAATTGATGATATTATCAAGATTTTTTCCAACTGAATTTCTTACAGCATTTAGCGCATTAACTTTAGTAAGAATTTCCGCTCTTTTTTGTTCTAAAGTATTGATATTTTGCAAAATACCAGAAACATCCCCTTTTTCATCGGTTAGTTTTTCTTGTACTTTAATGGTATTTAATCTGGCAGAACTAGAATCAAGTTTTATTTTGGCTTTATCTAAATTTTCCTTGATAAATTCTACTGTATTTTTTTCTACGATGCTTTTATCTCTTTTTCTTTTTTCGATGAGTTCTTCTACACTTCTGTTGAGAAAATTCACTGTACTATTAAGATTATAGCCTTTTTTAGTGATAATCATCAACGTGCTTAATTCTTCATCAAATTCTATGGTAAGCGTAGATTTAATTTCATTTACGGTTTGATCAATAGTTCTTAGATTAATTACTATATTATCTAAGTCTATTTCAAGAGGCTGGTTATTTTTAACCAATTTGAATTTAAGAAATGGCGTTTCGTACCATTCATTTATACCAATAATTTTATTAGGAACTCTTTTAAAATTAGAAGTTCTTTTAAATTCCTCGGCATTATAATCATAGAGATTATTCACAGAAAATTCTTCTGGTAAAATAACTTCATATTTCCCTGAAGATTTAGGAATAAGCGTAATTTCTTGATTTACAACTTGTGGGTGATTTTTGTCTATTTCTAAAAATACTGGCGAATCATCTTTGTCTACATAAGTACTTTTAAGTCTTCCTTTGGTACTGTAGTTTACAAATAAATCTAGTTTTTGGGCTAAATATTCATTATGAGATCTAGAGGTAAGTAGTTTTTTAAGAAATAATCCTTCTTGATTAGAACTATTCCCCCAAATAAAGTTAATAGACTGATTAGGAGTAAAATAGCTAGAAGAATTATTAGAAATACTTACGGTAGTACTAGAAGCATACACTCTCTGTGCATAATATTTGTTATAAATATATGCGGTAACGTATCCTAAAAATCCTAAAATTAAAAACCAATACCAGTTTTTAATTATTCTGCTGAGAAAGTGTTCTAAATTAAAAAAATCAAAAGTTCCTACTTTTTCTTTTTCTGGATTTTTACTTTCATTTATGTTTTTTTCAGGAATCATCAATTATATTTTAGTTATCAATAAATAAATCGAAAGAGCTGTAGTAAGTATAGAAACTCCGGTAGTAAGCGTTTGTAGAGGCTCTTTACCAAAACCATAAAAACTCTTCGCTCTGGTATTAAAGACCACCAAATCTCCATTTTGTAACCAAAAGTAAGGTGAGTTTTGTAAATCTTCTCTGGTTAAATCAATTTGAGCTTTTTTTATCCCTTCGGGAAATTTCCTATAAATGATTACGTTTTTTCTGTCTACACTTCTGTCTAAACCTCCATTTTCTGCAATGGCTTCTAAAATACTTACAGAAGCATCTTTTACCGTTTTCTGGGTAGATTTACCTTGCATATCATAGAGAAAAGTATATTTAATTCCCTCTAGAAATAATCTTGCTTCTGATTTTTCTGGCAAAAAATTTTCGTTTACTTTATTTTGAATTTCACTTGCAATTTCATCTATAGTTCTTCCTTCTGCTTTTATTTTTCCAATTCCTAGAATATAAATTTCGCCATTATCATCTATTCTTAATCCATTGAAATAAAAACTAGAGCCGTTTCCATTTCCTGAACCAGAACTACCTTCACTTTGCTGAGCATGCAGACTAGAGTAAAACTGTGCCGCATCTCCTTTTGAAGTAGTAATGATGTTCAGTTTCAGAATATCATGTCTCGTCACTCTGTATTTTGGCATATTATCATAGGAAATAAGTCCTTCAGAATTAAGAACAAGATTTTCATTGGGCTGTAAATACCTTACATCTTGTACATTGATACAAGAAGTAACGATAAGAAACATGAATAAAATGAGCAGGTTAAATTTCTTCATCATTAATTTTTATTTTTAACAAAAGTAACACTTAATTCTTAATTTTTTTCCTCATGAAGAAATCAGGCAAATAAGCTCCTAAAAAACCTAAACCAATGATAAGAACTAAAAGAGAATTATTTTCTATATGTCTCAAAAAATAAGCGACTAAAACTATGAAAAGATAGTAAGAAATAATATAAAAAGTAGCTCTTTTATGAGATAATCCCATTCTCAATAATTTATGATGAATGTGATTTTTATCTGCTTCGAAAGGTGAACGCTTTTCCGCTAATCTTATAATGATAACATTTAACGTATCAATTATTGGTAAAATTAAAATCGCAACTGCAATTACCGGCGCTGAATTTAAATGATAATAAACCACACCTGGACCTCTTTTTGCGATAAAAATATCAATAAAACAAATTGCAGTGAAAGTCAATAGAAAACCCAAGACCATAGAACCGGTATCTCCCATAAAAATTTTCTTGGTCCGGTCTGATAAATTATAAGATAAAAATCCAATTATACTTCCCATGATAGTAGTAGACAAGATCACCAACGGATAATTATATTCTCCTAATCGGTAGTAACTGATCCCAAAAAGTCCAAAACAAATCAATCCATAACTGCCGGCTAAACCATCTATTCCATCAATCAAATTAAATGCATTCACCAAAATAATGAACGTAATAATGCTAAAGACTACACTCAAAAAATAATTGAGCTCATAAACGCCAAAAACGCCAAAAAGATTCCTAATTCTTACATCTGAACCTATAACCAACATAGCAGAGACCACTAATTGTGCTACTAATTTTTTATAAGCCCTCATCACTACTATATCATCCATCACCCCGATGTATAACAAAATAACCAATGAAGCAAACAGAAATTTATACAAATCAAACAATTGATATGCATAAATAGAAGCACTCACAGAAATGGCAAAAAATAGAGCTATTCCCCCTAAATTAGGAATTTTTCTTTCGTGGGAACTTCTTTGCCCAGGCTCATCCATCAAGTTTTTTCTTCTAGAAATTTTTATAATGGTAGGAATAGAATAATACGTAATCAGAAGCGAGGTGATAAAAGAGAGTATCACCTTTAAATAAAAACCTGGAAAATTTATTGTCTGAAAAAATGCATCTATTTTATCCATAACTTTTCTCTTTGTTCAAATTTTATTTCCAAAGTATATTCTGATATTTACTTGGAGTGAAATTCCCTGCTTCTCCATTAGATTTCGCAAAATTGAAATACATTAAAGAAAGGTACAATAAATACCCTGATATTAAGATTTTTTTTGCTCTATCTTCTACTGCATAAATTAAACTCGGGATTACAAACATAGTCAAGAAGAACATATAAACTCCCGGTAATCTAATTGCAAAAATCCTAGTCCCTCTAAAAAGATAATACATACACAAACCAAAAACCGCTAAATTTCTCATATATTCAAAATATGCAATTTTCTTGGAACCTTCTTTTTCAAAAATGAGTAAAGTAATGATAAAGAAAATTTTTACAATATCTGTAATCCCATATTCTAAATCTCCACCAAACTGACTATCATTCACATACGCATCATAACCTCCTGAAACATCTTGAGGCAGAAGCGAAGTGAACATATCTCCAAAAAGTTTATAAGGTTCTAGTGGTGAAAGCAATAAACAAATTACCAATGCCCACAAAATTCGCTGACTATTCATAGGAATTTTCACAAGCCAAAACGCAGGTAAAAAAACGATAGAAGTCTTATGAAATCCTAATGCTAAATAAATACAAAGCAAAAACATCATTAAGTTTCGCTCTACAATATACCGAAAAGAGTAAACGCAAATCGCAATTCCTACACCTTGTCTCATCTGTCCCGAATCCTCGAAAAAGAAAACAGGCATAAAATAAAACAACGTAGACAAAGCAGGAAGCGGAGAAAATTTATAAATGGTAGATAATTTAAGACTTACTGTAATTAATGCCATCACAAAAGTCACGATGTAAAATGGCATTCCTAAATCAAAAATAATTTTATTGATTAAAACAAAAATCCATTCTATCTCTTCTGCCGATTTTTTAAAGATTGCCTTATTAAAGACATCTGAATAGTCTGTGTAAATAGAAAACCCTACAAATAAATTTTTATAAGCCGGATAATCTGCTCCTACATAATATCTAAATCCTCCCAGAATAATGAGTGCTACTCCCGCAATTATAGTAAACACAGGTGTCTTTTTCTTAAATTGGAAAAGCTCTAATACAGAACCAAAAAATAGAAATATAAATAATAAAGTAAATGCAGGGTGTAAAAAAACCATTTCCTGTAGCTATCTCAACAATATACAAATATATAATTTTTTTAATCGTTAGGTAAACTATTGCTTTATTAATTCCATTATTCAGCGAAAAAAATTAAATTTGTTATCAAATAATTTGCTGATGCAGAAAATCTCTGATAAACTCCTGATAAATTTATTGCTACCAATAGTCCTTTTGACGATAGTGTTCTATGGCTTTAATTCTGCTTATTTTCCTTATTCAACATTAGAAAAACTGCCAGATTTTTACTACAGCAACATTTACAATTTTAGATTTATCTCCAGAGATGCATTGGTTTGGTTTTTTGAACAATTTAATGCCGTTTTCACGAGCCTAAATCCTACTCTAAAAGAATACGCATTACAGTACGGAACTCCGTTTTACCACAGCTTTTTTCTTTTCAATGCTTTTTTTCTTGTGCTTACTTCCTGGTGTTTGAATGAAATTTTAGCATTAAAAATATTTGCTAAAACTTCAGAAGTGGTCAAAATAATAATTCACACCCTTATTTTATTGTTGATTAGTATTACCAGCTACGTTTTAACACCTTATGACAGTCCTGCATTATTTTTATTTGCAATGACCCTATTTTTCACACTGAAATATTTCGAAGAAAGAAAACCGCAACAACTCATTATCATTTCCGCACTCATTTTTATTTCAACCTTAAATAGAGAAACTTCTAGCCTAAACATTGCTTTTTTAGGCGCTTTATTTCTAAACAAAGAAATATTAAAAAGAGAAAAATTACAGCAATTCGTCAAAATGATCGCATTGCCAGTTTTTGCTTTTTTGTTGGCTTATATTTCGGTGAGAATTTTCATGAAAACAGAAGAAGCAATTGTTAGTGAAGGTATTTATTTAGTACAAAATCTTTCCAAACCCAATAATCTTTTAGGAATCCTCTTCTTTATTATTTTCATCAGATTGAGTCAAAAAATAAGTAGCTCACAACACAATCTTAGCAAAATTTCAGCGTTCTTGCTTCTTTGTTCGCCTTATTTATTGATGATTCTAATGGTTGGGATTCTTTGGGAAATCAGACTTTTCATTCCTATCATTATCGGAATGTTATTGCTCTCACAAATGAATTTTGAGGAAGAAATTTAAATGACTTTTCTTATTAATTTTTCAAAACCGAAGAAATACAGCAAGTAATACACTTGTTTTTTCAGAAGAAGCGAAAGCAAATAGTTTTTTCCAAATCTTTGATATTTCAAAATTTCAAAAGTTGAAATATTTCTTTCCTTAATGAACTTTTTCAATTCCGAAGACATTTTTTGGTACACCTCATCCTCTTTTACGAAAGCGAGATACGCCAAAAAAGTATAAACACCTTCTAAAATTTGAAAGTTTTTCAGTTCTGTTTTCTTGTGTGAATATTCAGAATTTCCAAATGCAAATTCTACGTTTTTCACGGCTTTTAAAATATCCAAACCTCTTTCTGTGTGAGATTTTGAGATAGAATTGCTTCTTTCTAAATATTGATAATGAAACGCATCTGTTTTTGCCAAAGTTTTACATTGAAACAGAATTTGCGGAATCAATTCGATATCCTCGAAATGCATCCCTTTTTGAAATCTTTTCCCTTCAAAAAGTTCTCGTTTGAAAATTTTATTACAAGCAAAATAAGAAATATCAGAAAACACTGAAAAATGCTTTTCCAAATCTATTTTTTCAGGCAAATTCGGGATTTGCGTGAGTTTTTGAGTTACGTTTCCGTTTTCATCTACTTTCTGAAGATTACAAATTACAATTTCGGCTTCGTGTTTTTTTGCTAAACCATACATTTCTTCCATCATTGTTACCGAAACATAATCATCTGAATCTACAAAAGCGATAAACTTTCCTATTGCTCTGTCTATTCCATAATTTCGCGCATCGCTTAATCCTCCGTTTTCCTTTGCAAAAGTTTTTATTTTTTGAGGAAATTTATTTTGAAAAACCTCTATAATTTTTTGAGAATCATCCGTACTTCCGTCATTGATGACTAGAATTTCTATTTCCTGCAAAGTCTGATTCACCAGAGAATTGAGACATTTCTCTAGGTAATTTTCAACATTATAAACCGGAACGATTACGGATATTTTCATATTTTTTTTTCGTAAAGTTGTTGATTTGTAAAATCGTTTAAAAATTTTTACAACTTTACGATTTTACAGTTTCACGATTTCACACTCTCAAAAGTCTCTCACTCAAAACTCCATTCTTTGCCATATCATACTCATACTGTGAACAAGGAAGGCATTTTTGAATATTTTCATCACTGCCAAAATACCACAATCCCGTAAAACTGTCTCTTTTGAAAGCAAATTCCTGATCATCTATCAACACCCAAAAAGTATCGTAATGACGTTCTTTCGGATGTGTCTTTTGAATATCTATTCCTTCCAACAAATACCAAAGCATTTGCGCTAATAATTGATGATTCAGAACATTTTCAGCATCTGCATTGAAATTAAAAATTCCCGCCATTTTCAGATTTTCGCCTAAGCCAATTTCTTTCATCACCGCACAGATTTCCCTTCTGTTCAAACCATTAATTTGAGGGTTTATAGAAAAAGCTTCTGCAAAACTTTCCATCGCATCACAATTCAGCGTTACCAAATCTGCTCTACGGAAAAACGGCTCTATTCTATCGGTATTTCCCATCATTTCGGCCAATCTAATGACATCAAATTCCACACTTTTCATGAGTTGCACTGCATCGATTTCGTTCAAATGCTTCTGATAACCAAGATGATGATAATCTTTAAGGCTCAACAATTTAGAATTGAAAATTTTCTGCAAAAAGTTCTTTTCAGAAATCTCGTCGCCTTCGTTAGAAAGGTCTATCTTATTGTTGATTTGAGTATATCTTATATTTTTTTGATGAAAATTAAGCGCATGAATCATCGCAATCGACAGATCATTTCCACCACCTACAACAATCGGAATCGTATTTTTATACAAACACGCCGACAGAATTTCCTGTAAAATATAATGTGTATCTTCAAGAGATTTCCCAGAAATAAGATCTCCCAAATCACAAATTGGTATTTCAAAATCAAATTTCGAAAGTTTGTAAAATTCTTCTCTTACCGTATCAAAATTTTTAGCAATGGCGTTTCCTTTTCCGCCTCTGTAATCACTACAAAAAACCAATAAAATCCCATTTTCTGGAATTTCATTCGTAATCATACTTCCTAATTGCCAAGGCTGAGTTTCTATTTTTTTTGGTGAGATGATAATGTCTTCTATGTTCATTGGTTTTTGTGTCAAATTTTAAAATCAGTTTATTTAAAAACCTTTCCTACAAACTTACAAAATAACTTTTGCTAAAAGAAAAACTTATACTTTTTTTTCAATTTTAAATCTGCGAAAATCTGCGGGAAATAATTTTAAGTTTTGGCTAAAGCCAAATAGTTTCTCCACAAAAAAAGCGGACTAAAGTCCGCTCCTATTGATTTTATAATCTTTTGAAAATTATTTCTTCTTCGTTGCAGGTTTTTTAGCAACTGTTTTCTTTGCCGCAGGTTTTTTCTTTTCAGCAAAAGCTGTTTTATCTTGGTCGGTAATCCATTTTTTTACTTCATCCAAAGAAACGGTTTGCAATTCTTCTGCTTCAAATTTACTTCCATCTTCTTTTTTAGGGATTTTGAACATTCCTTTTCCGAATTTAATAAAAGGACCCCATCTTCCGTTTTCAATAGAAATTTTTTCTTTTTCCCATTGTTGAATATAGCGGTTGGCTTCTTTCTCTAATTTTGCAGAAATGAGTTCTTCAATATCTCCTTGAGAAAGATTGTCAAAATCATATTTCTTCGGAACGTTTACATACAAATCTTTGTATTTTACAAACGGGCCAAATCTTCCTGTTCCTTTCGTTACTGGTTCACCTTTATAAGTGGCAATTGGCGCATCTGCTTCTATTTTTTCTTTGATGAAATTTTCTGCAACTTCTTGAGTTACCGAAAACGGATCTGTTCCTCTTCCGATAGAAATAAATGCATCTCCCCATTTTACATAAGGTCCAAATCTTCCTACTCCAACAGAAACAGGTTTTCCCTGGAATTCATTTAAGTCAAATGGAATTTTAAATAATTCTAAAGCTTCTTCAAAACTAATGGTATTGATATTTTGAGTAGGTAAAAGTGAAGCGTAAGTTGGTTTCTCTTCATCATCATTTTCCCCAATTTGAATCATAGCACCATATCTTCCCATTCTAGCGTATACATTTTTGCCAGATTTAGGATCTACGCCCAATAATCTCTCACCAGTAGCTCTGTCTGCATGTTCTTCTACATCTTCAATTTTCGGGTGGAAATTATCATAGAAATGTTTCAGGGTTTCTTTCCATTTTTCTGAACCATTAGCAATATCGTCAAAATCTTGCTCTACTTTTGCAGTAAAACCATAATCTAAAATTTCATTGAAATTATTGATTAAGAATTCATTCACCACTTCGCCAATATCTGTAGGAACGAATTTATTTTTATCTCCACCGAATTTCTCCGTCAAAACTTCTTTTTTCAGTCCAGATTTTCCTAGAGAAAGCTTTACAATTTCTCTTTCCTGTGGAAGAATTTCTCTTTTATCTACATATTCTCTATTCTGAATCGTCTGAATCGTTGGTGCATAAGTAGAAGGTCTACCAATTCCCAATTCTTCTAATTTTCTTACCAAAGCAGCTTCCGTATATCTTGCTGCTGGTTTAGTGAATTTTTCGGTAGCTGTAATTTTTTTATAGCTTAAAACTTCGCCTACATTTACTTTTGGCAATAGTTTTTCGTTGTTTTCCTCATCATCTTCTTCAGTTTTCGAAATTCCATAGACTTTCAGGAAACCATCGAAAACTATCACTTCACCTTGCGCTTCGAAATGACTTGGCAAAGCAGAATTCCCGATTTCAATTACGGTTTTTTCAATTTTTGCATTAGCCATCTGAGAAGCTAAAGTTCTCTTATAAATGAGTTGATATAATTTATTGAGTTGCGCATCACCAATGGTTTTCACTCCAAAATCAGTCGGACGAATTGCTTCGTGCGCTTCTTGAGCAGATGCAGATTTCGTAGTATAATTTCTCGGCGAAGAATATTCTGCCCCGAATTCTTTTTCGATGAAATCTTTTGCAGCGCTAATTGCATCTTGAGATAAATTTACGGAGTCTGTTCTCATATAAGTAATGTACCCTTCTTCGTAGAGACGCTGTGCAATTCTCATGGTAGAAGTTACATTATATCCTAATCTATTAGACGCTTCCTGCTGTAATGTAGAAGTAGTAAAAGGTGCAGAAGCAGAACGCGTTCCTGGCTTTTTCTCTACATTTAAAACTTTGAATTCAGCATTTTGAGATTTTTCTAAAAATGCTTCCGCTTCTTTTTCTTGAGCAAAATCTTTTTTCAGTTTAGCGGCAATTTCTTGCTTTTCTGCATTTAAGAAAGTTCCTTCCACTTTATAAGTAGAAGTCGGTTTGAAATTTCTAATTTCTTGCTCTCTTTCTACGACCAATCTTACCGCTACAGATTGTACTCTTCCCGCCGAAAGTCCGGTTTTCACTTTTTTCCAAAGTACGGGCGACATTTCGAAACCTACAATTCTGTCGAGAACCCTTCTTGCTTGTTGAGCATTTACGAGATTCTGGTCAATTTTTCTAGGATTTTCTATCGCTTTCAGGATTGCATTTTTGGTAATTTCGTGGAAAACAATACGCTTCGTATTTTCTTCTTTGAGTTTTAATTCTTGTGCTAAATGCCAAGCAATAGCTTCTCCTTCACGGTCTTCATCGGAAGCCAACCAAACGATTTCCGCTTTTTTCACAGCTGCTTTCAGTTCAGTTACCAATTTCTTTTTATCCGCAGAAACTTCGTAATCTGGCGTGAAGGTTTTAAGGTCTATTCCCATTCCTTTTTTTGGTAAATCTCGGATATGACCGAAGCTAGATTTCACTTCGAAATCTTTCCCGAGATACTTCTGAATGGTCTTCGCTTTTGCTGGTGACTCTACGATTACTAGATTTTTTGACATGCACAAAATTTTTGCAAAAGTAGAAACTTTTTTTTAAACAATCGTTTTTAGCAATTTTCTTACGGTTATATTTTCTTCAAATAAAGTATTTTATCTTCGTTTCATTCATTTTCTCTATAATAACAAGTTAGTTTTTCTTGGCATTTAATTTGATGAAATTCTGCCAATGATTTATTTTTGCATTGTTAAAATATGAACACCTCAACATTTACTTTTACAAAAATTCAAAAAATGAATTGCTGTTGTCCTTTTAAAAACCAAAAGAGGACAGATTAGCTTATGTATTTTTTAAAAAACACACATGTTATCATATATCACTGAGTCCTCGAAATGAGGACTTTTTTTATTTAATAATTAAAATTTTATTCATGCCAACAGAAAACAAAATCAGAATAACCGCATTTTTAGTATTTGTCTTAGGTATTATATACATCACAACTCATTTCATTTGGATTCCTATTTTTCTATTGATAGATTTTGCTTTGAGAGGTTCTGGATACGGAAAATGGAGCGTTTTAGGATTTTTAGCAGAAAAAATAGTTTCGATTTTTAATTTTGAACAAAAACCCATTTATTTTCCACCGAAACAATTTGCAGCACAAGTAGGTTTTATTTTTTCATTGACCTTGTTGGTTTTTAATCTTCTCGAAATCAACAGCCTTATTGTAAGCGGAATTTTGCTGATTTGCGCAGGTCTAGAGGCGTTTTTCAACTTCTGTGTAGGATGTTATGTGTACAATGCTTATTATCACATCAAAAATAAATAGCATTTATTTAACATTTTCAAAAGGTACAACTGTATTAAATTCTACTATTTTTGTAGAATACAAATCTTATTTTATTGAAAAACTTCATTCAAAATTCCATTAAAAGTCAGAAAGTGTTCTATCGATATTTTCGCAGGAAAGGTCTTAAAAGACTTTTCAAAGAAAATATCTTAGAAAGTGATGGAGATAACAAAACTAAAGCGCTTTCCATCGCCTTAGGAATTTTCATTGGAGTTTCTCCTTTTTGGGGATTTCATACTGTTTTAGCACTTTCTTTAGCTGCAATCTTTAGACTCAACAAGTTTCTCACATTTGTATTTTCTCAAATCAGTTTAGCGCCTTTTATTCCCTTTATTATAGCCATTTCTATGTATTTTGGTTCTTTTTTCGTGGAAGGAAAAACCGATTTTTCTCATCAAGAACTGAATTTAGAAATGGTAAAACATAACCTATTACAATACGTGGTGGGAAGTTTTATTTTCGCCACTTTGTTAGCGATTAGTTTTGGTTTTACATTTTTCTATTTGTTGAATCTTTTTCGAAAAGAAAGCACATCTTAACTCACTTAAAACCAATATTTTTAACCAAAAATTAATAAGAAATTCACGAAAATTCATTATATTCGCACACTTAAATTTTAACAGTAGAAACCGAGATATAATGAAGAAGTTCACAGAATACAAGCAACTTAACCTAAATGCTGTAGCAGATAACGTTGCCAATTTTTGGAAAGCCAATCAAACCTTTAAAAAATCCGTAGAAACACGCGAGGGAAAACCAGAGTACGTTTTTTACGAAGGACCGCCTTCTGCAAACGGAATGCCGGGAATTCACCATGTAATGGCGAGAGCATTAAAGGATATTTTTTGCCGTTATCAAACGCAAAACGGAAAGCAAGTTTTCCGTAAAGCAGGTTGGGACACACATGGTTTACCTGTGGAACTAGGCGTAGAAAAAGAACTCGGAATTACCAAAGAAGACATCGGTAAAAAAATTACCGTAGAAGAATATAACCAAGCGTGTAGAAATGCAGTAATGCGTTATACAGACGTTTGGAACAACCTTACCGAAAAAATTGGGTATTGGGTAGATTTAGACAATCCTTACATTACCTACGAACCCAAATACATGGAAACAGTTTGGTGGTTGCTCAAACAATTGTACAACAAAGATTTATTGTACAAAGGTTACACCATTCAACCGTATTCTCCAAAAGCAGGAACTGGACTTTCTTCTCACGAACTGAACCAACCAGGAACTTACAGAGATGTTTCTGATACTACGGTTGTCGCTCAATTTTCTGTAAAAAATCTTTCTGAAAAAGCATCAGAGAAAATCTCAAATCTCAAATCTCAAATCTCAAATCTAAGCATTCTTGCTTGGACAACAACTCCTTGGACTTTGCCTTCTAACACAGCTCTTGCAGTTGGTAGAGACATAGAATATGTTTTGGTAAAAACCTTCAATCAATATACTTTTGAGCCGATTAATATTATTTTGGCTCGTCCTTTATTGGAAAAACAATTCGGGAAAAAATTTATTGAAGGAACTGATGAAGATTTTGCCAATTACACTTCTGAAAGCAAAACCATTCCTTACCAAATTTTAGCAGAATTTACAGGCGAAGATTTAGCAGGAACAACTTACGAACAACTCATTCCTTGGTTTTTACCAGCAGAAACTCCTGAAAAAGCTTTTAGAGTAATTATCGGGGACTTTGTAACTACGGAAGACGGAACGGGAATTGTACATATTGCGCCAACTTTCGGGGCAGATGATAACAGAGTTGCTCAAGAAAACGGAATTCCGCCAATGTTGGTAAAAGATGAAAATGATAATTTAGTTCCGTTGGTTGACTTAACTGGTAGATTTTTAAAAGGCGAAAACGTTCCTGAACTTTTCAGCGGGAAATATATTAAAAACGAATATTACGACGATGGAACTGCTCCTGAAAAATCTTGGGATGTAGAATTGGCGATTTTATTAAAAACTGAAAACAAAGCCTTCAAAGTAGAAAAATATGTTCACAGTTATCCACATTGCTGGAGAACTGACAAGCCTGTATTGTACTATCCTTTGGATTCTTGGTTCGTAAAAATGACTTCAGTAAGAAATCGTTTGGTAGAACTCAATGAAACCATCAATTGGAAGCCAAAATCAACAGGAGAAGGTAGATTTGCCAACTGGTTAGAAAATGTAAATGATTGGAATCTATCTCGTTCAAGATATTGGGGAATTCCTTTGCCAATCTGGAGAAGTGAAGACTTAAAAGAGCAAAAAGTAATTGGTTCTGTAGAAGAATTAGTAAAAGAAATTCAAAAATCTATTGAAGCAGGTCTTATGAATGAAAATCCTTTCAAAGATTTTGAAGTAGGAAATATGTCTGCTGAAAACTATGCAAAAATAGATTTACACAAAAATATTGTAGATGCCATTACTTTGGTTTCAGACAGCGGAAAACCAATGAAACGTGAATCTGATTTGATTGATGTTTGGTTTGATTCTGGTTCAATGCCTTACGCTCAGTTGCATTATCCTTTTGAAAATAAGGAAATGATAGACAGCGGAAAAGCTTTTCCGGCAGATTTTATTGCAGAAGGAGTTGACCAAACTAGAGGTTGGTTTTATACACTTCACGCAATTGGAACTACTGTTTTTGATTCTATTGCTTATAAAAATGTGGTTTCTAACGGTTTAGTTCTTGACAAAAACGGACAGAAAATGTCTAAACGTCTTGGAAATGCAATTGACCCGTTTGAAACTCTACAAAAATATGGTCCAGATGCAACGCGTTGGTACATGATTTCTAACGCTAATCCTTGGGAAAATTTAAAATTTGACTTAGAAGGAATTGATGAAGTGCGTAGAAAGTTCTTCGGAACGCTGTATAACACGTATTCTTTCTTTAGCTTGTATGCTAATGTTGACGGTTTCAATTATTCTGAAAAAGAAGTTGAAAACAGACCAGAAATTGATAGATGGATTCTTTCTGAACTCAATCTTTTGGTGAAAGATGTTACCGAATTTTACGAAGATTACGAACCAACGAAAGTGGCGAGAGCGATTAATAATTTCGTGAATGATAATTTAAGTAACTGGTATGTAAGACTTTGTAGAAGACGTTTCTGGAAAGGGGATTACAGCGAAGACAAAATCTCTGCTTACCAAACGTTATATACTTGCCTAGAAACTGTTGCGAAAATTTCGGCACCAATTGCTCCGTTTTTTATGGATCAGTTGTACCAAGATTTGAACGCGGTTACTGGAAAAGACGCAGCAGAATCTGTTCACTTAACAGATTTCCCGAAAGTGAATGAAAGCTTAATCGATCAAAATTTGGTAGAAAAAACGCATTTGGCTCAAACCATCACTTCTATGGTATTCTCTTTGAGAAAGAAAGAAAACGTGAAGGTTCGTCAGCCGCTTCAAAAAGTGATGATTCCTGTTTTAGACAAGAAAACCGAAGAGCAAATTTTGGCCGTTTCAGAACTCATTAAACAAGAAGTTAACGTAAAAGAATTGCAATTGATTAATGCAGAAGAAGCATCTCATTTAATTGTAAAACAAATTAAGCCGAATTTCAAATCTTTAGGTCAAAGACTAGGAAAAGATATGAAAACGGTTGCTGGTGAAATTACTAATATGACTTCGGAGCAAATTTCCACTATTGAAAAAGAAGGAAAAATGACCATCGCAGGTTACGAAATCGGTTTAGAAGATGTAGAAATTTCTACGAAAGATATCCCGGGTTGGACAGTAGCCAGTGAAGGAAAAACAACGGTAGCGCTTGATTTAACCATTACAGATGAATTAAAATCTGAAGGAATTGCGAGAGAATTCATTAATAGAGTTCAGAATTTAAGAAAAGACAAAGATTTCGACCTAACAGACAGAATTTCAATCAGTTTAGAAGAAAACTGTCCGTTTAGAAAAGAACTTACTAACAATGAACAATATATTTGTACAGAAGTATTGTCAGATAAAATAGAATTTGTAATTTCACTCGCAAATTTTGAAGAAATCGAAATTGACGAAGTTAAATTTAATGTTAATATTGAAAAAATATAACAAAGATGGCAGAAGAAAGAGTAAGATATAGTGACGCTGAGTTACAAGAATTTAAGAAAATCATACAAGACAAAATAGCAAAGGCTGAAAAAGATTTAGCCTTAATTAACGAAAGTTTCATCAATGACCAAAATAATGGCACAGATGATACTTCTCCTACCTTCAAAGCTTTCGAAGAAGGAGCTGAAACGCTAAGCAAAGAGCAAAATTCTATTTTGGCTGGAAGACAAGAAAAATTCATTCGTGACCTAAAACACGCCTTAATAAGAATTGAAAACAAAACTTACGGCGTTTGTAGAGTAACTGGAAAATTAATCCCAAAAGAAAGATTAATGGCGGTTCCTCATGCTACATTAAGCATTGAAGCGAAAAATATGCAAAGATAAATTTGTACTTTGTACAACTTATAATGTGCAATGTATAATGTGTTTTGAAAAAGATTCATTGTACTTTGTGCATTTTATATTTTTATACCATCAACTATGGAACTTTTATTTCTAGTCCTTGCCATTGCAGTAATTTTTATCTTTTTCTTTAGAAAAGACATCAAAGAGAAAATAAATCCTGACAAAACTAAAAACTACACCATAGACGATAAATATAACGCTGCAAAACGCGAAAGAGAAAAAGAAATTAACCAACTCTTAAGCAAAATAGGAGAAAACGGAATTGCAGATTTAAGCGAGAAAGACCGAAAAAGATTAGAAGAATTATCTAAAAAATAAATGAATAAGCGTTATCAATTTGTAAAATCATAGCGCTTTAAATAAACCAAAAATGGAATCACTTATCGTTCACCTAAAAAACCAAATGGAACTCAATGCACTAAAAAGTGTAATGAAAGAAATGGGGATTAAATATGAAAAATTTCACACCAGAAATAATAAAACAAACCCTTATTTAGAAAAGAAAATTTCAGCTAAAAAAGCGGTAAAAGCCACTAAAAACTTTAAAGAAAAACCAAAACCAGGATTATAATGAAAAAAATCGTACTTGTTACTTTTATCGTTTTATTAATCGACCAACTGTCTAAAATTTACGTAAAAACTCATTTTAATCTCAATGAAAGCATAGAAGTTTTCGGGCAAGATTGGTGGAGATTTACTTTCGTAGAAAATCCCGGAATGGCTTATGGTTTACAATTCGGTGGTTTGCTTGGCAAATATGCACTTGTCATCATTAGAATTTTCTTAATTGGAGGAATGATTTACCTTTTTAGAAAGTGGCTCAAAGAAGGTGCTTCTAATTATTTATTAATCCCGATGTCTATGATTTTTGCAGGAGCCATCGGAAACCTGATTGACGGAATGTTCTACGGATTAATTTTCGATTCTGGAATGGTTTATGACTCAACGATTGATAGATGGATTGGTTATGACGGGATTTCTCAATTTACAGAATTCGGGAAAGGCTATTCACATTTTATGAAAGGTTGTGTAGTAGATATGTTTCATTTTCCTATGTTCTCTTTCAATCTTTTTGGTAAGCATTTCGAGTTTTTCAGTTATATCTTTAATGTAGCTGATTCTGCCATAACCATCGGTGCCATTTTCTTACTTATTTTCAAGAGGAAAGCTTTTCCTAATGGATTTGAACTGTAAAGAATGAAAAAATTAAAAAAAATAATATATTTTGGTCTGATTTTCTTCGGAATTTCAGTCCTTTTTATCTTTTGGGCAAATTATAAAATAGAATCTGAAACCAAGGATTTAGTTACTTATGATATTCAAAAACTACCCAACGAAAAAGTGGGCTTACTGCTCGGAACTGGCAAATTTTTAAAAAATGGATAGAAAAATCTCTATTTTTTCAACAGAATAGATGCCACAGAACAGCTCTATAAATCAGGGAAAATACAATATATTTTGATTAGCGGAGATAATTCTACAAAAAATTACAGCGAACCAGAAGATATGCAAGCTGAATTGATAAAAAGAGGAATCCCAGCTGATAAAATCGTGCTGGATTTCGCAGGTTTTAGAACTTTGGATTCTGTAGTGAGAGCTAAAGAAATTTTCGGACAAAATTCTTTCATCATCATTTCACAGAAATTCCACAACGAAAGAGCAATCTTTCTTGCTAGAAAATACGGAATTGAAGCCTATGGTTTTAATGCAAAAGATGTGAATAAATACTTCGGTTTTAAAACCAAAATAAGAGAATACTTTGCCAGGGTTAAAGTTTTTGTAGATTTTACATTAGGGATTAAACCTAAATTTGGTGGAGAGAAAATTTTAATTAAATAAAAAATATTAAACTTCAAGAAATTTCTTGAAGTTTTTTCTTTTCCGTAAATTTGCTCAACTTATTGAGAATAATTAAAACTCAACTTTAACCTCAACCTAAAAATTGAAATGTCAAGAATTTTAACCGGAATACAAGCAACAGGAACTCCACATTTAGGAAATCTTTTGGGAGCCATCATTCCTGCAATAGAATTATCTAAAAAATCTGAAAACGAATCGTTTTTGTTTATTGCAAACATGCACTCCTTAACGCAAATAAAAAATGCAGAAGAACTTAGACAAAACACTTACGAAATCGCAGCAGCGTGGTTAGCTTGTGGTTTAGACACCGAAAAAACTTATTTCTACAGACAAAGTGATATTCCTGAAGTTTGTGAACTTTCTTGGTATTTATCTTGCTTTTTTCCTTTTTCTAGATTGCAATTAGCGCATTCTTTCAAAGATAAAGCAGACCGTTTAGAAGATGTAAACGCAGGACTTTTTACTTATCCTATGTTGATGGCGGCAGATATTTTATTGTATGATGCAGAAATAGTTCCTGTAGGAAAAGATCAGTTACAGCATTTGGAAATGGCGAGAGATGTAGGTGCGAGATTTAACAATCAAATGGGAGAAATTTTCGTGCTTCCACAAGCTGAATTACAAGAAAATACGAAATACGTTCCGGGAATTGATGGACATAAAATGTCTAAATCTAGAGGAAATATCATCAATATTTTCCTTCCAGAAAAGCAATTAAAAAAACAAGTGATGGCAATCGAAACAGATTCTACTCCGCTAGAAGAACCGAAAAATCCTGATACTTGTAAAGTTTTCGCTATTTATTCTTTACTCGCTAATGAATCGCAAATCGCAGAAATGCGTGCTAAATATTTGGCAGGAAATTACGGTTATGGTCATGCTAAAACAGAATTATTCAATTTAATTCTTGAAAATTTCAAAACAGAAAGAGAAAAATTCGAATATTACATGAACAATCTTTCTGAATTGGACGCTAAATTGCAAGAAGGCGCAGAAAAAACCAGAAAAATTGCAGCAGAAACTTTGAAAAGAGTAAGATTAAGCTTAGGAATGTAAAAATTTCCCGCAGATTTCGCTGATAATATATTATATAAAAAATGCTTCAAAAAATTTGAAGCATTTTTATTTTAGAAAAGTTTTTATGAAATTTTACCTTAAACCTGCGGAATCTGCGGGAATTTTATAGAAAGTTTTTAATTTCTTCCAAATTTTGAATAGTTTTTAGACCTTCTTCAGTTTTATTTTCTTTAAGCGCATCAAAGAAAATAATGTCTAAACCAAAATTCTGGGCTCCTTTTACATCTGCAACCCAATCATCGCCAATAAATATTGACTCTGATTTTTCTGCATTGGCTAAATTCAAGGAATACTCGAAAATTCTTTCGTCTGGCTTCATGGCATGAGCATCTTCAGCGCTCGTTACGGTTTCGAAATATTTTTTAAGTCCAGATTTTTCTACTTTTCTGTTCGTCACTTCATGGAAACCATTTGAAACCACATGAAGTTGATACCCTTTCTCTTTTAAATATTCTAAAATTTCGATGGTTTGCGGAATCAATTCATTGAAATTGATGATTTCGTCTAAGAAATGCTTCTCGAAATACTGTGCTAATTCTTCATTATCTATCCCGAAATGCAGAAAAGTATCATAAAATCTATGTTTTCTCAAGAAATCCTTATCAATAATTCCGTCTCTAATTTTCACCCATAAATCTTCATTGATTTCATCATATTTAGCATGAAATTCATGAAAAAGGATGTTATACTTGTCTGAAATTTCTTTTCTCTGGAACAATTCTTCTAAGGTAAGAACTGCATTTTTACGGTGATCCCAAAGTGTATTATCGAGGTCAAAAAAAATGTGCCTTATGTTTTTCATAGGGCACAAATTTAAGTAAAATAAGCGGTTTATTTAATTTTTAGAAATGATAAATTTCTTTTCATTTGAAGTTAAAACAGCTATACTTTTAGAATAATTTAATAAAAAATTTACTGTTGATTTTTTAGGATTCAAAACAGGATTTTTAAGAGAGTAATTATTTTTCATAGGCTAAAAAATTCGTTTTAACAAGAACGGAACTATTTGGCCTTTATTGTATTACCTCGTTAAAATTATTTGATTTTCTTCCATAATTTTTCTCATATTGATAAGTGCATAGCGCACTCTACCTAGTGTAGTATTGATACTTGTGTTGGTTTGCTCTGCAATTTCTTTAAAACTTAATCCATCAAAAAATCTTAATTTGATGACTTCCTGTTGGTTTTCGGGTAAGAAAACGAGCATTTTCATCAGGTCATCATAAATTTGATTCGTGATTAACCTTTCTTCGATGTTTTCCTCTGTTTCTTTAAGCAAATCAAAAATAGAGAACTCTTCGTTTTCATAAGTTGTTTCAGAAACTTTTATGTGTTTAGATTTAAGGCGATAATGGTCTATAATAAGATTGTGCGCAATTCTTTTTGCCCAAAGAATAAATTTACCATCATCATTGTATCTTCCTTCTTTTAGGGAAACAATGATTTTCATGAAGGTATCTTGAAAAACATCATTAGCGAGTTCTTCATCCATCAATTTATAGAAAATAAACGAGAAAAGTTCTTTTTGGTGTCTTGAAATAAGAATAGAAAGTGCGTTTTCATCACCTTTTTGATATCTCGAAATCAGCAAACTATCAGTATGTGTTTCCATAACTTTAACTTCATTATTATGAAACAGACTAACAAAAGCTAGCTATTTCTGGTTTTTACAGTTTATTAAATGAAGTAAAGTTTGCTCAATAGGCGATTCGATTTACGTTTTGTATGACAAATTTATAAAAAATGTTAAATATTCAAAATAATTTTTCAAAAAAATCGTTATTTGCTTATTTATTTTTCTTTGATTCACTGAAAACAACTAACGGAATATTAGCCGTGAAATTCAAATTAAGTCCTTCCATTACTCTATCATTCAATTGTTTATTTCCTAGCTGAAATGCGTAACCGCCAGTAAAATCTATAATTCCGAAAAGAGAGATTCCTGCTTTTGGCGCAACAAATTGAGGTGTAATTTCTGTACCTGCGAGAAAATAATAAGAATGCTGTATATCTACGTTTTTTTCGAAGTTCAATAAAATATCTCCTTGAAATTTAGGCAAAATCGCAAATTCACCGTTTACTTTTCCCATTAAAGCAGAACCAGAAACTCTGTAAAGAACATTATCGTTCTTTAGAAAAATGAATCTCGCTCCAACTTCTCCAAAGTTTGAGTTTTGATATTCGTAACCTGCAAAAACCATAGGATGAACCGTAACCTGCGATTGTGCACGAAATCCAATGAAGAAAATACTGAAGAAAATTATATGTTTAAGAAATTGCATTCTGAAAATTTTTGTAAAAATAAGAAAACCGTTCATTTCTGAACGGTTTCTTGATTATAAGTTGAAGGCTTTCTTAATATCTTCTACTCTGTCTAGCTTTTCCCAAGTAAAGAATTCTAGATTATCGAGTGTAATTTCATTTTTTTGACCTTTATTGAAAGTCTTGCTTCCTACATAGTAATCTCTTCCCATGTGTCCGTAAGCTGCTGTTTCTTGATAGATTGGATTTCTTAATTTCAAGTTTTGCTCAATAGCGTAAGGTCTTAAATCAAATAATTCTTGAACTTTTTTCGCTAATTCACCATCATTGATTCCTACTTTAGAAGTCCCGTAAGTATTAATAAACAAACCACAAGGTTCTGCTACACCAATTGCGTAAGAAACTTGAACCAAAACTTCATCTGCAACTCCTGCAGCAACTAAGTTTTTAGCAATGTGTCTTGTTGCATAAGCAGCACTTCTGTCTACTTTTGATGGATCTTTGCCAGAAAAAGCACCACCACCGTGAGCTCCTTTTCCACCGTAAGTATCTACGATGATTTTTCTACCTGTTAAACCAGTATCACCGTGAGGCCCACCAATTACAAATTTCCCAGTTGGATTGATGTGATATTTAATTTCATCATTAAACAATGCTTGAATTTCAGGTTTTTGCTTAGCAATTACTCTAGGCATTAGAATTTCGATGATATCTTTTCTAATTTTCGCTAACATTTCTTCATCTTCTGCAAAATCATCATGCTGTGTAGAAACTACAATAGCGTCTATTCTTTGTGGTTTATGATCATCTGAATATTCAATTGTTACCTGAGACTTCGCGTCTGGACGAAGATATTTAATCTCTGTTCCTTCTCTTCTGATTGCTGAAAGTTCTCTTAAAATAGAATGTGCTAAATCTAATGCAAGTGGCATATAGTTTTCGGTTTCATTGGTTGCATAACCGAACATCATTCCTTGGTCTCCAGCTCCTTGAGCATTTGCTTTCTCTTCAAAAGACTCTCCAGATTTTCTATCAACTCCTTGATTAATATCTGACGATTGCTCGTGAATTGCAGAAATTACGCCACAAGAATCACCATTAAACATATATTCACCTTTGGTATAACCTATTCCATTGATGACTTCTCTAGCGATGGTCTGTACATCTAGATAAGCTTCTGATTTTACTTCTCCTGCTAGTACAACTTGTCCTGTAGTGACTAAGGTTTCGCAAGCGACTTTAGAATTTCTATCATGAGCTAAAAAATTATCGATAAGCGCATCAGAAATTTGGTCTGCTACTTTGTCTGGATGTCCTTCTGAAACAGATTCAGATGTAAATAAATAAGGCATATTATTATTTTCTTTTTAAGGATTAAAATAGAAAAAATTGGAAGGCAAACCTTATGAGAACTAAAAAGAAGAAATCTGTTTTAGCATTTTTTATTGAGGTTGCAATCAGTCCAAATTTTTCCTCTAAAATTTGTTGGGCAAAATTACAGAGTATTTTATTAATATCAAAATACTTAGAAAAAAAGCTCCTCAAAAATTTGAAGAGCTTTTTGACAAAAATTATTGTGGTTTTATTTTTACAAAATCTTGTGGGAATTGGGTATAATTCAACTTCGGTTCTAGAGAAGTTTTAATAGATTTCACCAATTCGTCTAGAATTTTTTGTTTGTAAGTAGGTTTGTAATAAATCATGCTGATTTCTCTACTTGGGAAAGGCTTTTTGAAACGGTGAATTTTATCTTTTTGATTTTCCTGAAGTTGTGATACTGCTAATTCTGGTAAAACAGTTAAACCTCCTACTTTATCTACCATTTGTACCAAAGTATTAATGTTAGACGCCATAAAATCTAAATTTTTAGGCTTCAGAGAGTTTTCTTTAAGATTACAGATATTCTCAAATTGAGTTCTTAGGCAGTTCCCTTCTTCTAAAAGCCAAACTTTATTTACATCTACATCTTCTGGCAAGATGAATTCATCTTTATTATCATTCGCAATTTTATCTGCTGAATACACCATCAACTCTTCATTGAACAAAAAGTCGCTGAAAAACTCTTCTGCATCTGAATAAGGTGTAGAAATAATCCCTGCATCTAATTCTCCTGATTTCAGTGCTTTAATAATGTTTTCAGTGGTCATTTCTTTTACATTCAACTCAATTTTTGGATTTTTAGAAAGAAAATCAAAAATTTCTGTTGGCAAAATAAAACTTGAAACGGTAGGAATAATCCCTAAGTTAATTCTCCCAGCAAGAACATTGTTTAAAATGCTTGCTTTGTTTTTCAGTTCCATTACAGAATCTACTACTACTTTTGCTTGATCAATAATTTGCGCACCAATATCTGTAGTTCTAATAGGATGGGTAGTTCTATCAAAGATTTTTACTTCCATCTCATCTTCGAACTTCTGAATCATTGCACTTAAAGTAGGTTGGGTAATAAAACAAGCTTGAGCAGCTTTTCCGAAATGTTTATATTTATCTACTGCGATAAGATATTCTAATTGTTGAATATTCATATGTAGGGTACTTATTTATAAATTCTATTACAAATATAGAGAAGATATGCGAGAAAAAATAATATTTCTGCATGATAGGAATCATGTATTGAATTAGATTTTTTAATTGACGTTATGTATAATATGGTTTGAAATTTTTCCTCCAAAATTTAATTTTTATTTGTTACTTTGTTATCCAGAAAAAACAACCATCATGAGTAAGAAGCTAACCAATTCATCAGGAATACCGTATTTTGAACACCAAGATTCTCAAACGGTTGGAGCAAGAGGACCTGTTTTGTTGCAAGATTTTATTCTACAAGAAAATCTAGCGCATTTTGTAAGAGAAAGAATTCCAGAAAGAATCGTTCACGCAAAAGGAACAGGCGCTTACGGAAAATTTACCGTAACTCACGATATTACAAAATACACCAGAGCCAAATTATTTTCGAAAGTAGGAAACAGTTGTAGAATGTTTGCTAGATTTTCTACTGTAGGTGGAGAAAAAGGAAGCGCAGATACAGCAAGAGATCCTAGAGGTTTTGCGCTAAAATTCTATACAGAAGACGGAAATTGGGATTTAGTAGGAAATAACACTCCAGTGTTTTTCATCAAAGACGCTAAAAAATTCCCAGATTTTATTCATACCCAAAAAAGACACCCAAAAACCAATTTGAAATCTCATACCATGATGTGGGATTTTTGGAGCTTAAATCCAGAAAGTTTACATCAAGTTTTAATTTTGATGAGCGACAGAGGAACTCCATATGGTTACAGACATATGCACGGTTTTGGCTCTCATACTTTTTCGATGATTAATGATAAAAATGAGAGAGTTTGGGTGAAATTTCATCTAAAAACTAAACAAGGTATTAAAAACTTTACCGATGCAGAAGCCACTCAAATGGCGGGAGAAAATCCAGATTTTGCACAAGAAGACCTTTGCAATGCTATAGAAAATGGCGATTTCCCGAAATGGACCATGTACATACAAGTAATGACCGAAGAAGAATCTAGAGCATTTAAATGGAATCCTTTTGACATTACTAAAGTTTGGCCACAAGCAGAATTTCCATTAATAGAAGTCGGTGAAATGGAACTCAATGAAATTCCTAAAAATTATTTCGCACATGTAGAACAATCTACTTTTTCGCCAAGTAATTTGATTGATGGAATTAGTTTTTCACCCGATAAAATGCTTCAAGGAAGATTATTTTCTTATCCAGATGCTCACAGATATAGAGTGGGCGTTAATGCACATCAATTAGAAGTTAACAGATGTCCTTTTGCAACACATAATTATCAAAGAGACGGGTTCATGGCAGATTCTAGAGATTATGAAGACGCACCTAATTACCATCCTAATAGTTTTGACGATATAAAACCTGATCCTTCTTACAAAAAATTTGAAGAAGAACTAGACAGCAATCGTGTAGCACATTTCGATAGAAATGAAGATGATAACGACCATTATACACAGCCAGGTCTACTCTACACCAAAGCGATGAATCAAGAAGACAGAACCAATCTGGTGAATAATATTATTGGTCATATGAAAAAAATTGACGGTCCAAAAAGAGATGAAATCATCAACAGACAATTGTGTCATTTCTTCAGAGCGAATGTAGAAATGGGAATGAGAATTGCGGCAGGACTTCAAGTAAAACTAGACGAAGGAATTATGAACCACGCCAAATAAGAACAAACTTATATCAAACTTAAAAGAGTCAAGTATATAAGTGCTTGGCTTTTTTGTATTTTAGGTCAAAAATTAGTTATTTTGCACTTATCCTAAAAATCGTAAATTTAATACTACTCTACCATGAATTTCCAAAATATCCTCCTAGAAAACGAAGGTCAAATTTCTACCATTACCATTAATAGACCACAGAGTTTAAACGCTTTAAATGGAGCTACCATTAGTGAATTGAGCGAGGCTTTATCTCAGCTAGAACAAGATTCTAATTGCAGAGTAATTATTATTACAGGAAGTGGCGAAAAATCTTTTGTAGCAGGAGCAGACATTAAAGAGTTTTCTGATTTCGGTCAAGACAAAGCAGAGGAATTAGCCAGAAACGGACAAAATTCGCTATTCAATAAAATAGAAAATCTAAGCAAGCCCATTATTGCAGCTGTAAATGGATTTGCATTGGGTGGTGGTTTAGAACTTGCGATGGCTTGTCAAATAAGATATGCTTCAGAAAACGCAAAATTAGGTTTGCCTGAAGTTACTCTAGGTCTTATTCCTGGTTATGGAGGAACCCAAAGATTACCAAAATTAGTAGGAAAAGGACTTGCGAATGAAATGATTTTCTCTGCTAAAATGATTTCGGCGAGTAGAGGAAAAGAAATTGGATTAGTAAACGAAGTTTTTAGTTTAGAAGAATTATTACCAAAAACCAGAGAATTAGCAACCCTGATTTCTAAAAATTCACCACAAGGAATTTCTAAAGCCATTGCTGCGGTAAATGCATCAGATTCTGCTGAAGGTTATGAATTAGAAATCAAATCTTTCGGAGAATTATTCGAAATGGAAGATAAAAAAGAAGGCGTTTCTGCATTTTTAGAAAAAAGAAAACCTAATTTCTAAGAACTTAGAAAAGAGTAAGAAGCTAATTTAAAAATTTTAGAATGAATCACAATAAATTTGATTTAGCCTATCTTAAGATGGCTAAAGAATGGGCAAAACTTTCTTACTGCGAAAGAAAAAAAGTAGGAGCACTCATTGTAAAAGACAGAATGATTATTTCTGACGGATATAACGGAACTCCTTCTGGTGCAGAAAATTGTTGTGAAGACGAAGGCGGAAAAACACATTGGTACGTGCTTCATGCAGAAGCAAATGCCATTTTAAAATTAGCTTCTAGCACTCAGTCTGCAAAAGGTGCTACTCTTTACCTCACACTTTCGCCGTGTAAAGAATGCAGCAAACTTATATTACAATCTGGCATCAAAAGGCTAGTTTATATAGACCAGTACTCAGATACAGAAGGATTAGAATTTTTAGAAAATTCACAAGTAGAAATTCTTCAAATCTCTGAGGAAAATCTAAAGTAAGACAGTTTAGCATGATATTTGCATGCTCATCTGCACTTAAAAACACAATAAAAACAAACACAAATGACTTGGAATGAAACGATTGAGAATTTTTCACATTTTCTCAAATTCGAGAGGAATTTCTCTGATAATACTTTAGATGCATACATACGAGATGTGAAGAAGCTAAAAGCTTTCTCAGAGGAAAAACTAGACAACACTACTCCCGACAAAATAACTTTTGAAAACTTACAAGAATTTCTCCTTCATCTTACCAAAGAAAAAATAAGCGAAAGAACTCAAGCAAGAGGAATATCTTCTATTAAATCCTTTTTTAAATATCTTATCGAAGAGGAAATTAGAGAAGACAATCCTTCCACACTTCTTGAAGGCCCCAAATTAGGTTTATATTTACCTGATACGCTAAGTTTCGAAGATGTAGAAAAAATCATTAACGCCATCGATTTAAGCACTGATCTAGGTATGAGAAATCAGTGTATCATAGAAGTATTGTATGGTTGCGGTCTTAGAGTTTCTGAATTAATAGAACTTAAAATTTCTGACGTTAACTTCAAAGAAAACTTTATAAAAGTAGAGGGAAAAGGTAAAAAAGTGAGATACGTTCCGCTTGCTAATTACACTGCAAATCTTATTTTGAACTACATCAATAATGTAAGAGCAAACAATAAAATTGGCAAAAAATATGAAGACCACATCTTCCTAAATAGTAGAGGTTCTTCTATGTCTAGAGTGATTGTATTTATCATCATCAAAGAATTGGTAGAAAAAGCTGGAATCAGAAAAAGTATTTCTCCACACACTTTCCGTCATTCTTTTGCTACACATCTCTTACAAAACGGAGTAGATTTAAGATTTATCCAAGAAATGTTGGGACATTCTAGCATTACCACCACAGAAATTTATACGCATTTGAAAACTGAAGAATTGCATGATGTAATTCTGAAATACCACCCAAGAAACAAATGAAACACTT
>CAZHCK010000019.1:0-36626 GCA_964530915.1 uncultured Cloacibacterium sp.
GAAATAAAATAACTTATTGCTCCACTCAAATTGAACTTAATGATGAACGCTCCCAAAGCAAAAAAAATAGATAAATCACTAGAAATTCATGGTCACCAAAGAAACGACCCGTATTTCTGGCTCAATGAAAGAGAAAATCCCGAAGTTTTAAAATATTTGGAAGAAGAAAATGCTTATTGCGATTTCGTGATGAAAGACACCGAAGAATTGCAAGAACAACTTTTTCAAGAAATGAAAGCTCGTTACAAAGAAGATGACGAGAGCTTGCCTTATTTTTTCAATGAATATTGGTATGTGGTAAAATTTCAAAAAGGAAAAGAATATCCACTGTTCTATAGACATTTTAAAAGTTTGGAAAACGAAGCTGAACTTATGCTCGACGTAAACGAAATGGCAGCTGGTAACGATTTTTACGATGTAGGAAGCTTCTCCGTTTCGGTGAATAATCGGTTGGCTGCATTTTCGGAAGACATTATAGGAAGAAGAATCTATACCATTTTGCTCAAAAATCTAGAAACGGGAGAATTTCTAAACGACAAAATAGAAAACACCACTGGTAAAACAGTTTGGGCAGCAGATAATGAACATTTTTTCTACATCAGAAAAGACGAAACGTTACGCGCTTTCCAAATTTACAGACATAAAATAGGAACTTCACAAGAAGAAGACGTTCTGGTTTTCCACGAAGAAGATGAGACTTTTGATGTAAGCGTTTATAAATCAAAATCTTTGGAATATATTTTTATTGCAAGTTCTTCTACCATTTCAGATGAACATTGGTTTATTCCTTCTGATAATGTTTTTGCAGAATGGCAAGTCATCCAAAAACGTGAAGACGATTTAGAATACGCGGTAGAACATTATCAAAATGATTTTTACATCATCACCAATGAAGGCGATGCTACTAATTTCAAAATCATGAAAACTTCGGTGGATAAACCTTCTAAAGAACATTGGAAAGAGGTAATTCCACATAAAAAAGAAACTTTACTGGAAGGTTTTGAAATTTTCAAAGATTATTTCGTGATTGAAGAAAGAACTGAAGGTTTACTTCAACTTAAAATTATAGACAATTCTACAGGAAAATCTCATTATTTGCCTTTTGACGAGCCTACTTACACGGCTTATGTTGGGCTAAATTTAGATTTTGACACAGAAGTTTTGCGTTATGGTTACACTTCGCTTACCACGCCAAGTTCTACGTATGAATACAATATGAAAACGGGCGAAACCAAACTTTTGAAACAACAAGAAGTTTTGGGCGGAACTTTTGATGCTAAAAATTATATTTCTGAAAGAATTTGGGCAAATTCCAGAGACGGAAAAGTGAAAATCCCGATTTCTTTAGTCTATCATAAAGACACTCCAAAATCTGCTGAAACCCCTCTTTTATTATACGGTTACGGAAGTTACGGACACACGATTGATGCCAGTTTTTCGAATGTAAGATTATCAATTTTAGACCGAGGCTTTATTTATGCGATTGCACACGTTCGTGGTGGTGAATATTTAGGAAGAGAATGGTATGACAATGGAAAAATGCTGAAAAAGAAAAATACTTTCTTTGATTTTATTGATGCTGCGAAATTCCTCATTTCTGAAAATTACACTTCTCCGAAACATCTCTATGCGATGGGCGGTTCAGCTGGTGGACTTTTGATGGGAGCGGTTATGAATTATGAGCCTGAAATTTTCAACGGAATTGTGGCGCAAGTTCCTTTTGTAGATGTGGTAACTACCATGTTAGACGAAACAATTCCTTTGACAACGGGAGAATTCGATGAATGGGGGAATCCAAAAAAGAAAAAATATTACGATTACATGCTTTCTTATTCTCCTTATGATAATATAGAAGCAAAAAATTACCCAAATACATTAATTACCACTGGTTTTCACGACAGCCAAGTCCAATATTGGGAACCCGCAAAATGGGTGGCAAAATTGCGTGATTTAAAAACTGACAATAATATTCTCATTTTCAAAACCGATATGAAATCTGGTCATGGTGGCGCTTCTGGAAGATTTGAAAGCTTGAAGGAAGACGCTCTAGAATATGCATTTTTATTAAAATTAGAAAACAATGGAAGAAATTAACGAAATAAAAGTTTGGAAAGATGTAGAAAAATTTTTCGTTGAGAATTTTCAAACGGAGAAAAATCCGCCTATTGAAACACTTTTGTTTTTGATAGGAATCCAAGAATTAGGCAGTGGGAAACAAAAATATTCTAAAGATGACAAGGTGAATCTTATTCACATCGCAGTTTGCAGATTGCTAGAACCTTTTGGGTTTTATGAATTCGAGGATTATGATGATGACGGTTGGCCAATGTACAAGCAATTAGAAGAACTCCCAGAGCTGAAACCGAATGAGCAACAACTGCTCATGAAAAAAGCCATTATTCAATATTTTATTGACGAAGACTTGTTAGAAATTTCTTAAAAAATTTCTACAAATGGGAAATTAATTCACAATAATTTGTTAAAATTCTCTTTTTTAAGAAAAATCATATAAAAATACTGTGATTTTTTTGTTTAATTTGTGTTAAATTTCTAATTTTAACAAAACTTTTAGGCGAAAATGAATAATAAATTTATCCCAATAATCTCCGTATTCATGACGATTTCACTTGTTGTTTTCGTGTCATTGCAATTTTATTGGCTTAAAGAATATTACACCGCACTAGAGCAAGATTTTTCTAATAAAGTGTACACCGCGTTAGAAAGCTCAAGTAAAAAAATTGAAGAATTAGAAATTCAGAAGTACAACGAAAAGTTTAAAAATTTCGACAAAACTTTAGCCAATAACGCTAAAAGCCCTACACTTTTCCAAATCCAGCAAACGCAGGATTCTGCAAATAAAACCACGCTTACTTTCAATAAAACCATTATTGAAAAACAAAATATTCCGATTTCTAAAAAAGGAGACAGCATTACCAAAATAAAACTTTACAAAGACGAAGGTTTATATAGCATTAAAAAAAATGAAAGCACTCCTCAGATTATTTCTTCGGTTCAGAGTCAAGACATCAGCAGTGGACAATTTACTTTGACAGAGTTTGCGAAATTTAATGCTTCTAACTTACCTATCAACCAAAGAGTTAATTCAAAAATGCTAGATTCCGTTCTCGCTAAAGAACTAAAAAACAACGGAATAAACTCTAAATTCGGATATGGAATTTTAGATAAAAACAATAAATTGACTCAGATTTCAAATAATACTTATTTAGATCAACGAGACAAAACCAATTATAATTTTCCACTTTTTACAGACGATAAAGACCGAACGCTTTTTACGCTTTCGCTCGTTTTCCCAAGAAAAGATGCGTCTTTGGCAATGAATAATTTGCCTATGCTATTAGGAACATTCATGTCATTATTGACGATTTTAGGCATCTATATTATCTCGATTAATTACATGATGAAACAGAAAAAAATCTCAGAAGTAAAAACTGATTTCATCAATAACATGTCTCATGAATTCAAAACACCATTGGCTACGATTTCCGTAGCGACAGATGCTTTGGCAAATGATAAAATTTCTACCAATCCAGAAAAGGTAAAATATTATTCTCAACTCATCAAGCAAGAAAACTTGAGAATGAAAAAACAGGTAGAAAACGTTCTCAACATGTCTAAATTAGAGAGAAACGAAGTGAAACTCTTCTTAAAAGAAACCAATGTAAGAGAACTCATTAAGCAAATTTCTCAGTCATTCAGACTTATTGTAGAAGAAAGAGGCGGAACATTAACCGAAGAATTCAAAGCGGAACATTATCATGTAAAAGTAGATGAGTTCCACCTTTCTAACGCACTGGTCAACTTATTGGACAATGCCAATAAATATTCGCCAGAAACCCCAGAAATTAGAATTACTACCAGAAATGAACCAGGGTTTTATGTCATTTCTATTTCTGATAAAGGAATGGGAATGGAACAACATAACAGAACCAAAATTTTCGAGAAATTCTTCAGAGAAGAAACCGGGAATATTCACAATGTAAAAGGACAGGGTTTAGGATTGTCTTATGTGAAGAAAATTGTAGAACTGCATCACGGCCAAGTGATTGTAGAATCAGAAAAAGATAAAGGCAGCACATTTACCATCAAACTGCCGATGAAATAACAACAAATAAAAACACCAAATATTATGAGTAACAGAATCTTATTAGTAGAAGACGACCAAAGTTTCGGAGCGGTACTTAAAGATTATTTAAGCATTAACAACTTTGATGTAACCCTTGCTACAGACGGAGAATTAGGGTTAAAAGAATTTACAGAAAAGGAATTTGACATTTGTATTTTCGATGTCATGATGCCTAAAAAAGACGGCTTTTCACTAGCTGAAGACGTGAGAAAAATTGATAAAAACACTCCAATTATATTTTTAACAGCAAGAAACCAGCGTGAAGACGTGTTAAAAGGCTATCAAATTGGTGCAGATGATTACATCACAAAGCCATTTGACACCGAATTACTTTTATACAAAATCAAAGCTATTTTACAAAGAAGCGCAGTAGTAGAAGACGAAGAACAAGAGCAATTTAAAATTTCTAACATGTTTTTCGATTCAGTTTTAAGACAATTGCGAGTAGGCGATAATGAATACAAACTTTCGCCAAAAGAAAACGAATTGCTAAAACTTCTTTGCCTACACAGAAATGATTTTATGCCAAGAGATTTAGCATTAAGAAAAATCTGGAAAAAAGAAAATTATTTCACGGCAAGAAGTATGGACGTATACATTGCTAAACTCAGAAAACTCCTAAAAGATGATGAAGGATTAGAAATCATCAACGTGCATGGAGAAGGTTTCAGACTTTTAGTAAAAAATTAAATAAAAAAATCCACCAAAATTTTGGTGGATTTTTTGTTATGCTAATGTGTGAAAATTATTTAGCTTCTACACAAAAAACTCTGTATTGTACTGCAATTGCAGCAGGGAAATAACTTCTGATTCTTGCTAAATCGCCACTTGCAGATTGCTTACTGAAATAGCTTCCTACCAAAACCTTATAATTCGGTCTTAGTGATGCATCTGTTTCTGCTTTCATATTAGGGAATTTCGTACGGAAATAAGATTTCACTTTGTTGGCTTCTTCATTACTTTTTACAACCGCCACCTGAATTTTGTAACCTAAAATTCTAGGATTATCTCTACATATTTCGGCATTCGTTTTAGGTTTAGTAGAAATTTCTACTTTTGGAGCTTCATTTTTGTTCGCTTCTTCCTCTTTAATCTTATCACATTTTCCTTCTAAATCCGTTAAAAGCTCATTTACTCTGCTATCCATAGAAACTTTTAACTCTGTTCCATTATATGTTTCTTTCTTCTCAACTACTTGAGCATTAGAGAGATTAAAACTTAAAAAAGTTAATAATGATAGTATTTTTATTACGTTTTTCATTAAAATTATTTTTGACAAAGTTAATACAAATAAAAATTACACCAATCTTTCTTATTTAGAATAATTATAAATTAAAAAAAATTGATAAAATACATACAAACCTTCTGTTAATATTGTGTTAAAGTATTATTTTTGCGGAATTGAATGTAAACTCAA
Organism: uncultured Cloacibacterium sp.; assembly: GCA_964530915.1. Classification (GTDB taxonomy): domain Bacteria; phylum Bacteroidota; class Bacteroidia; order Flavobacteriales; family Weeksellaceae; genus Cloacibacterium. The sequence continues at coordinate 5,562 of CAZHCK010000019.1, forward strand.
TAGTATTAACCCAAGATTATTTAAATGATTAGTTGGAGAAAGCATTACAAGAGAGTGTTGTTAGCATGTAGTTTGCTCTTAACAACCAGTGCTTCTATTTACGCTCAAGATCTTAAAGGTGACGCTAAGAAGGGAGAAACCCTTTTTAAAACCAATTGTTCTGCGTGTCACGCGTTAGATAAACAAATGGTAGGTCCAGCTTTAGGAGGCGTAGTAGACAGATTAAAAACGGAACAAAATTTAGGTGTAGATTGGTTCCAAAAATGGATTAAAGATAACAAAGCACTTAGAGCTTCTGGCGATAAGTACGCGAATGAAGTCTTTTTAAAATTCAACAAAGTAGAGATGACTCAATTCCCGAATCTTACAGATCAGGACATTGCAGACCTTCTAGAATACACCACTAATCCGCCAAAAGCAGAGCCTGCTGCAGCAGAAACTGATGCGAATTCACCAGAAGCCATCAAAGCTGCACAAGATGAAAAAAACAATTCATCTGCTCTATTAATTTCTTTAGCCGCAGTTGGAGGATTACTTCTTTGGTTACTTTTCAGATTAACCCAACTCGTAAATTTACACAGAAAATCTGGAGAAATTTCTGCTCTAGATGCTACAAGAATCAACTCTATTGGCGAATTCTACGAGAAGTACAATACGCTAGGTAAAGCATTAATGGGATTATTAGCCTTATTAGCACTTTACGGAATTTGGAATTGGTTAATGTGGGTAGGTGTTTACAAAGGTTATCAACCAGAGCAACCTATTTACTTCTCTCACAAAATTCACGCTGATGAGAATAAAATCGATTGTCAATTATGTCACTCAAGTGCTAAGTATGGTAAAGTATCAGAGATTCCTTCTGTAAACGTTTGTATGAATTGCCACAAAGGTATTTCAGAATACAAAGGAAAATACATAGAAGAAGGAAAATCTAGAGAATTCTATACTGCTGAGATTAAGAAAATCTACGAAGCTGCTGGTTGGGATGAAGGTTCACAGTCTTACACTGGAAAAACTAAACCAATCGAGTGGGTGAGAATTCACAATATGCCAGATTTCGTATACTTCAATCACGCACAACACGTGGTAGCTGGTGAACAAACCATCATTAAAGCTAAAAAAGTAGACGTAGTATGTAAAGCTTGTCACGGTCAAGTTCAAGAAATGGACAAAGTACAAATGGCAAATAACTTTACAATGGGATGGTGTATTGATTGTCACAGAACTACAGAAGTAGACATGACAAACGGTTATAACAAAGAATACTACCAAAAACTTCACGACAAGTTGAAAAAACAATACGGTGGAGAAACTAAAATGACCGTAGATGCTATTGGTGGTTTAGAGTGTGGTAAATGTCATTATTAATAACAGAAAATTAGAAGTATAAATGGCTTCAAATAAAATACAATTCAGAAGTATTCACGAACTTAAAGACCAATCGCTTAATGCGAAATTGGCTCAAAAAGAATTTCAAAACGAAATTCCTGTAGATGAGTTCTTGGGTGATGCAGAAAAAATGAACAATTCTGGGACTTCTAGAAGGGATTTCTTAAAATTATTAGGCTTCTCTACAGCTGCAGTTACTCTTGCAGCGTGTGAAGCACCAGTAATTAAAACAATTCCTTACGTGGTAAAACCACACAGTATTATCCCAGGAATTCCTAATTATTATGCATCTACCTATTTTGACGGGTTTGACTTTGCTAGTGTTTTAGTAAAAACTAGAGAAGGTAGACCAATTAAAATTGAACCGAATAAAACTGCAAATGATCTAGGTAAAACAAATGCTAGAGCTCAAGCAAGTGTATTGTCATTATATGATAATGATAAAATTAAACAACCAAAACTAGACGGTAAAGACGAAACTTTCGACAAAGTAGATTCTGTAGTTCTAGAAGCACTAACTAAAGCTCAAGCCGAAAACAAGAAAATTGTAGTTCTTTCTCATTCATATCCTTCTCCTACATTCAAGAAATTATTCGGAGAGTTTAAAGCTAAATATCCTAATGCAGAATTAGTAACTTACGATGCTTATACGTATGCTGCTGCATTAGACGCTGCTCAAGAAGTTTTCGGTAATAGAGCATTACCTGTTTATGACTTATCAGCTACTGAATTAGTGGTTTCTTTCCAAGCAGATTTCTTAGGAGATTATAACGCAAATAGCTTAGAAACTTCATATGCAGCTGCTAGAAAACCAGGAGCTAACATGCTTAGACATATTCAAGTAGAATCTAACATGTCTCTTACTGGTGCTAATGCTGATACTAGAATTAAGCAAAAACCTTCTGCTGTAAATAAAACTTTAGTAGAAGTTTATAACGCAATCGTAGGAGGTGGCACTTCTGATAAAGTAGCTTCTGAAATTGCTAAAGAATTACAAACTAAAGGAAACAAAGCGGTAGTTTTTGCTGACGGCTCTAAAGCTTCTTATGTTCTAGCACACTTAATCAATCAAAAATTAGGTTCTGTGGCTTTCACTGGAAAAGCTAACCTATTAAAAGAATATGACAACGCTAGATTTAACGAGTTTTTAACTTGGGTAAATGCTGGTCAAGTTGGTGTTTTAGTTGCTAACAACGTAAACCCAATCTATTCTCACGCAAAAGGTGCAGAATTCAAAAAATCATTAAGCAAAGTAGGAACTGTAGTTGCTGTAGCTGACAAGAAAAACGAAATTGCTCAAGCAGCAAAAGTAGTCATTCCAGCAGCACACTGGTTAGAATCTTGGGGTGATATTGCTCCTCAAACTGGTGCTTATTCATTAATGCAACCTACTATCCAAAAAATATTCAAATCTAGACAAATTGAAGAATCACTTCTTGTTTGGATAAACGGAAAAGGATTTACTCCTAACTATTATGAATATTTAAAAGCCAATGCTGCAACAATTCTTAATGGAACTTCATTTAACCAAGCTCTTTATAATGGTTTTAATGCAGGGAACATTACAGGAACTCTATCTTACACAGGTGGAGATGCTGCAAAAGCGGTTTCAGAATTACAAGGTTTCAAAGCTTCTAAATTAGAACTTGTACTTTATACCACCACTGCAATGGGAGACGGTACTCAAGCCAATAACCCTTGGTTACAAGAGTTACCAGATCCAATTACGAGAATGGCTTGGGATAACTACCTTACTATCTCTCCAGCAGATGCTAAAGAATACGGCATAGAGAATGAATTAAATGCTAGAATGCAGTTAGATGGTACTGTGGTAAATCTTACTGTAAATGGTGTGAAATTAGAAAACGTTCCTGTTTTCATTCAACCAGGTCAAGCAGAAGGTTCATTAGGTCTTGCTTTAGGTTATGGTAAAAAAGACTCAGGCAAAGTAGCTGAAACAGGTGTAAACGCTTATCCTTTATTTGATGGATATAACACTATAGTATCTAATGTTTCTATTGAAAAATCAGGAGCAGATGATCACGAATTTGCAGGAGTACAGCTTCAGAATACATTAATGGGTCGTTACGAAATCGCTAAAGAGGTAACATTAGATACTTACTTAAACGAGGACGTAAACAAGTGGAACAAGCCATTAACTATGGAAACATTACAAGGAACATTACCTATGGGTAAAGTAGATCTTTGGGATGCTTTCGATGATACTGATGGGCCTCACTTTAATCTTTCTGTAGACCTTAACTCATGTATCGGTTGTGGAGCTTGTATCATTGCTTGTCAAGCAGAAAATAACGTACCTGTAGTAGGTAAAGAAGAGGTAAGAATGTCTAGAGATATGGCTTGGCTAAGAATCGATAGATATTACTCTGCTAAAGAAAAAATAGAAGTAAAAGAAGGTTTAGATAAGGGATTAAATGTTCCTAACCTTTATGATATATTAATTGAACCAAACGAAAGTCCTGATGTGATTTTCCAACCAGTAATGTGTCAGCACTGTAATCACGCACCTTGTGAAACAGTATGTCCTGTTGCTGCAACTTCTCACGGTAAGCAAGGTCAAAACCAAATGGCTTACAACAGATGTATCGGTACAAGATATTGTGCAAACAACTGTCCTTACAAAGTGAGAAGATTCAATTGGTTTACTTATAACTTGAATGATAAGTTTGACTTCAACATGAACAACGATTTAGGAAGAATGGTTCTAAATCCAGATGTTGTAGTAAGAACTAGAGGGGTAATGGAAAAATGTTCTATGTGTATCCAAATGACTCAAGCTACAATTCTAGAAGCTAAAAAAGAAGGCAGAAGAATTGAAGATGGAGAACTTAAAACAGCTTGTTCACAGGCTTGTTCTACAGGAGCACTTAAATTCGGTGATATGAATGACAAATCATCAGAAGTAAGAGCATTATTCAATGACAAGAGAAAATATGTATTGTTAGAAGAAGTGGGTACTAAACCAAACGTATTCTACCATACAAAAGTGAGAAACAGAAAAGAAAACAACGTTTAAATAATATAAATAGGTAAAAAATGTCAGGACATTACGAAGCCCCTATTAGGGAACCGCTAATTATTGGTCACAAGACTTATCACGATATCACCGAAGATATTGCAAGACCTATCGAAGAAAGAGCCGGAAAACTCTGGTGGATTTCTTTTTGGGCAGCTCTAGTTCTATTTGTATACGGTTTTGGATGTATTGCTTACACCATTGGTACCGGTATCGGAGCTTGGGGACTAAACAAAACCATTAACTGGGGTTGGGATATTACTAACTTCGTTTGGTGGGTAGGTATTGGTCACGCAGGAACCTTAATCTCTGCAGTATTGTTATTATTTAGACAAAGATGGAGAATGTCTGTAAACCGTTCTGCGGAAGCGATGACGATTTTTGCAGTTGTACAGGCAGCAATCTTCCCAGTAATTCACATGGGTAGAGTTTGGGTAGGATATTGGGTATTCCCTTTACCAAACCAATTTGGTTCTCTTTGGACTAACTTTAACTCTCCATTACTTTGGGACGTATTTGCAATCTCTACTTACTTCTCTGTATCTACCGTATTCTGGTTCATGGGATTAATCCCAGACTTTGCAATGATTAGAGATAGAGCAAAAACGCCTTGGACTAAAAAGATTTATACATTCCTAGCATTCGGTTGGGGTGGTAAAGCAAAACACTGGCAAAGATTCGAAGAGTTATCTCTTGTATTAGCTGGTTTAGCAACACCGCTTGTATTCTCAGTACACACCACCGTATCATTTGACTTCGCAACTTCAGTAATCAAAGGATGGCACTCTACCATCTATCCTCCTTACTTCGTAGCAGGTGCGATTTTCTCAGGATTTGCAATGGTACAAACCCTTCTATTAGTTGCTAGAAAAGTAGCACACTTAGAAGATTACATTACCATGTATCATATCGAAATCATGAACATCGTAATCATCGTAACTGGTGGTATGGTAACAGTAGCTTATGCTGTAGAATATTTCATCGGTTGGTACTCAGGAAGTAGATATGAAGACTTTACATATTTATCTCCAGGTGCTGCTACTGGTCCTTACTGGTGGGCATTCTGGGCGCTAATTATCTGTAACTTAGTTGTTCCTGCTTCTTTCTGGTTCAAAAAATTAAGAACGAATATTATTTGGACTTTCTTTGTAGCATTAATCATCAACATCGGTATGTGGTTTGAAAGATTTGACATCATTGTTATCAACCTTTCTAGAGACTATTTACCAGGTTCTTGGACGATGTTTAAGCCAACGATTATAGACGTAGGAGTTTATTTAGGAACAATTGGTTTCTTCGGAGTATTATTCCTATTATACGCTAGAACATTCCCTGTAATTGCACAGGCTGAATTGAAGACTATTTTGAAAATTTCAGGTGAAACTTATAAAGCAAAAGAAGGAGATGAGCACCACTAAAAGAATATATGGACTTTATGGCGATGACGACGATTTAATGAACGGCGTTAAAGCTTTCAGAGATAAAGGTATTGAAATTACCGAAGTGTATACTCCATTCCCAGTTCACGGGCTAGATAAAGCTTTAGGTCTTAAGAAAACTAGAATTTCAGACGCAGCTTTCATTTATGCTTGTTATGGTGTTACCATTGGTGCTTTAGCAACTTGGTACATGATGAATCATGACTGGCCACAAAACATAGGTGGTAAACCAGCTTTCTGGTGGGGTCATAACATGCCTGCTTTTGTAGTTCCAATGTTTGAATTAATGGTATTCTGTGCTGCACACATGATGTCTCTTACTTTCTTAGTAAGAAATAAAATGTATCCTGGAGCTGCTCCTCAGAATCCAGACCCTAGAACTACGGATGATAAGTTTATGATGGAGTTTGTGTCTGAAGATGTAGAAACCATTAAACAGATGCTGATTGAAACAGGTGTAGAAGAAATAACTGTAAAAGATGCGTAATATGAAAAATATTTTAAAAATAACAACCATCTTGGGAATCTCAGTTATCGCGCTGAATTCTTGTGGACCAAAAGATAATCCGCCATTAGTTTACTTTCCGGATATGTATTTCCCAGTAGCTTATGATCCAATGATTAAAACTGCTAGTAAAGCAGATGGACATTATGTAAGCAAAGAAAACGAAATCCCGGCTTTTGTAAATAACTACGGCTCTACTCTACTTTCTCCTGTAGAAGGTACGGTTCCTCAAGATAAGGAAGGAATTTTGCCAGAAGATAAAACTCCTAAAAATGTAGAAGAATATACTGCATTTTATGAAGAGTCAAAAAATGTGACTGTTTCTCCTCTAGATCCTAAAAATAAAGAAAAGGACTTAGCAAGAGGTAAAAAATTATACGAAATGACTTGTGCAGCTTGTCACGGTGTGGCTGGTGATGGACAAGGTCCAATTGTACAAAGTGGTGCATATTCTGGTGTTCCTAATTACAAAGACAGACAGATTACAGTAGGAACTACTCATTATGTAATTGTAAACGGAAGAAACTTAATGGGTTCTTACGCTGGTCAATTAGCTCCTGCTGATAGATGGAGAGTAGCAATGTATGTAATGAGCGCTTTCAAAGCTGATGCTGTAGCTCCTGTAGCCGCTGCTGATGCAACTACAACTCAAACCAATACTAAATAATAAAAACAGAAAAAAATGTATAGTTTTTCACCAAAATTAAAATTGTATTCTATTATACTGATAGTTGTTGGATTGGTACTATTCGGTATTGGCTACATGTTAAATCATGGGTTAAATGAGTCTGCGATTCAGACAATGATGGATAATGTACACCATGGTACACAACATCATACCCCAATGAACTCTTCAGAATTAGTAGGACCTCAAGATAATGCTGCACACTTAGAACATGCTACGCATCAGATTCATAATACACCGTTCTCGGCTTTATTAACTGCTGCTATGTTATTCTTCGGAATTTCTGCTTGTGCTTTATTCTTTTTATCAATTCAGCATGCAGCTCACGCTGGTTGGTCTGTAATTGTAACAAGAGTAATGGAAGCTGTATCTTCTTTCATTCCAGTAGGTGGGATTATTTTATTAATCTTAACTTTCTTAAATGTAGGAGGCATTGCTCATTTATATCACTGGATGGATCCGGATTTAACAAATCCTAATTCTCCAAACTTTGATGTTATCCTTTACGAAAAGTCTAAATTCTTAAACATTCCTTTTTATGTAGTGAGAGTTCTTATCTACGTAATTGGAGCTTCATTCTTCGTTTGGAAAATTAAGAAAGTTTCTAAGAGATTAGATGAAACTAAAGATAGAAAAGATTACAAAGCATTATACAACTGGAGCGTAGGTTACATCGCTTTCTTCGGATTTGCTTCTGCAGCTTGGGCTTGGGATTTCTTAATGTCTATTGACCCTCACTGGTATTCTACTCTTTACATTTGGTATTCTATGGTATCTACTTTATCTAGTGCTGTTGCAGTAATCATTATTGTTGCAGTTTACTTAAAGAAAAAAGGAGTTTTACCACAGTTTAATGATAATCACTTACATGATTTAGCTAAATTCTTATTTGCTACTTCATTATTATGGACTTATTTATTCTTTGACCAATTCATGCTTTACTGGTATGCAAACATCCCAGAAGAAGTAAGATATTTCTTCGATAGATTTGCTTATTACAAGTACACGTTCTTACCAATGCTTATCATTAACTTCTTATTACCACTATTGGTATTAGTAAGTTCTAGCATCAAGAGAAATTACAAAGTAGTAACTACAATGGCTGTTCTAGTAATTCTAGGTCACTGGTTAGATTTCTTCAACATGATTATGCCAGGAACAGTAGGACCTTTCTGGAACAATGCATACACATTCTTATTAGTAGTAGGTGCATTCTTATTCATGGTAGGTTTATTCGTTTTAGTAGTAATGTCTGCATTATCTAAACTTAAATTGATTCCTGAAGGAAATCCTCTAGTAAAAGAGTCTAAAATTTTTGAATATCCTTTCTAATTTCAGAAAGAAACATCATATAAATCCCAACTTATTGTTGGGATTTTTTTTGTCCGTGACCACCGAATCTAATTAAGCTGGTCTATTCTTATATTTTGATAAAAAAACAATATTCTTTAAAAAAATGCCTAATTTTGATAAAACTAAGTGTGGAAATTATTTAGTCACGGATTAAAATCCGCCTCAACGGAGAAGAAAGACCAACGCCTTTAGATATAGAACCTTTAAAATCTCCATAATAATGAAAAAAATATTATTTTTTATAGTTCTTTTAGTTCTTTTGTCTTTCAAACAAAAACAATCAAAATTTGAACAAATCCTAACAAATCCTAACATTAAATGGGTAAAATCAACAAAACCTATTAATAAATCACATTATATATTTTACAGTAAATTTTTCCCAGATTACACAATAAGAAATTATTATATTTCTAACAATTCTCTTGATTATGAGAAAGTAGGTAATTGGAATTTTAACGAAAAGGATAGTATTTTAAAAATAGACAATGAAACATACTATAAGATTATTTCATTTTCAAAAGACTCCATTGAACTAAAAGAAAAGGATTTCTTATTTAAATTATATAATTATGATTCAACATCCGATGGCGTAAATAGGTAGAAGATGGGTTCAGCTCTCCGAAGTTTGCAACTTCGGAGCAGATAAATAAAGAAAATGCTAACTAAAGAGTCTAATATTTTTTGAAATCCCTTTCTAATAAAAAATAAACCTCATATAAATCCCAACTTATTGTTGGGATTTTTTTATTTTTGTATATAAATATTCATTTTATGAAACGTTTCCTTTTTCTAAGCATATTTTCATTGCTTTTTTTAATCGGTTGTAAAAAAGATGCTGTAGATGCAAGCAGTACAAAAGCCTTCCAAGAAAGTATCAATGACATGTCTTCTTCGCTTCCCACTATTAAACAAATTAAGTTTAATGAAGCCCTTTATATTCTAAAAACCTTTGGCGTAGATGCAGAAGGTGATATCGAAGAACTGAAAGCTCTTGGCAAACTTCTAGAAGGGAAAAAAGTGCCAGAAATTTTTGCAATGGCAGACAAAGTAGCACAAGAAAATGGTATCAACTGGGCAAGTACTGCTCCTCCTTCATTAGGTGAAATGAATATCTTCCAAAATATCATGCCGTCTGAAACAGATGTAAATGATATTACCGCAAATTCTTTGCAAATTACAACCAGTGAAGTCTCTGTAGATAGTGTTTTAGGCCCAAAAGCTTTACAAATCGTTCCAAGATTATTAGATGCTGCAGGAAATAAAGTAGATTTCGAAAATGCAGCCTTAGAAACCACTTTAGAAGTTTCTAGCCAAGGTGTAAAACTTTTGACTTCTAAAAATTTAATGCAAAATAATCAATTCAAAGGGTTTTATATGAGATTTTCATCTCTTCCTCAAGAGAAAGTAGTGGATAATAAAATTGACATAAAAGTTACTGTAAAAACTTCTAAGAAAACCATTCAAATGACCAAAATGGGTGTAGATGTAAATCCTAACGCTCTTTTGATGCCACAAAGCACAGAAAATCTAGAAAATCTTGAAGGAACTCCAGAAGAAAATGCTACGGGAACAGATTCTCCAAAAGTAATTGGCGATCCAAAAAATACGGTAGTAAATTTCTTAAGCAACTTAAACAGTCAGAATTTAAAAGCAGCTTACAGTCAGTCAGAAAACCCGAATTGGGGTTCGTATGAAACATTTGCTAATCCTACGTCTGGTTTTGGAACCGTAAAAAGTGTAGACGTAACCAATGTTTCTACTAAAGCGAATGCCAATAACACTGCAAGTGTAAATGCAACGTATACGGTAACAGATAAATCTGGAAACGCAACTTCACTTGACGTTTCTTATGGCTTAAAAGCTACAGAAACAGGTTGGAAAATCACCAGCTATAAAATCAATTCTTCTCAAAAAAAATAAATTAAAATCCCATAAAATGGCAACGCAAGATTTAATCGCTAGATTAGAAAGCACAATTCAGAATATTCCAGATTTCCCAATCGAAGGAATACAATTCAAAGACATTACGCCCATTTTCTTAAATCCTAAATTATACGAATACGTAATTGCAGATTTAGTAGAATTCAGCAAAGGAAAAGTAGATGTAGTGTGCGGAATAGAAAGCAGAGGCTATCTCTTCGGAATTGCAATTGCTGTTGCCCTAGAAGTTCCATTTATTTTAATTAGAAAAAAAGGAAAACTTCCTCCTCCATTTATTTCAGAAAAATACGATTTAGAATACGGAACTGCCGAAATAGAAATGCGCACGAACCAAATTCAACCTAATCAAAGAGTATTAATTCACGATGATTTATTAGCAACAGGCGGAACTACAGAAGCTGCAGCTAAATTGGTTGAAAAACAGGGCGCAAAAGTAACACAGTTCAGTTTTTTAATTGGTCTAAAAGATTTACACGGCGAAGACAAACTGAAACAGTTTGACGCTGAAGTTTACAGTATTCTGAACTACTAATTTTAATTAATTTCTTATCCATTTTGAAATTTTCAGCTCATATTTTTGATGCTGAAACATATTGTAATATATTTTTCTCAAATCGTCAATCATAACTGTAATTTTTGTAAATTTATACAAGAATTGATTGACAATGAATAGGTTTTCCGCATTATATAAAAGAATTTTAATTTTAGTTGTCTCCATTCTCATTTTTGTTTTATTGGGAGCATTAGCACTTATGTATTCCGAAGAAATGAGATTTCTAGACGCGGTTTGGTACAGCATTATGACGCTTACTACCGTAGGTTTTGGAGTGCCCGACAATTTCTCAGATTTAGGAAAAATCATTACTATTTTTTTAATGCTTTTCGGTGTGGGAGCTGTGCTCTATGGTTTAACAGCGCTTTCATTAGAATTTTTTAACGGAAATTTCGCCAAAGAATACAAACAAAATCTCATCAAACGCAATATGAAAAATTTAGAAAATCACATCATCATTTGTGGTTTCGGGAGAAATGGCAGACAAGCCGCCAGAAAACTTATTCTCCACAAAAAAACTTTTGTTATTATTGACAAAAAACCGCTAGAAAATAGAGATGATGAGTTCCGCAACACTATTTTTATCCACGGAAATGCGGTAGAAGATGAAATCTTGGTAAAAGCTGGAGTAGAAAAGGCCAATGGAATCATCGCTTGTTTACCTTCAGATGCAGATAATCTTTTTATTGTAATCAGTTCCAAAGAATTAAATCCAAAAATTAAAGTCATCAGTAGAGCTTCCAACAGCAGCACCATCAAAAAATTGAAAACTGCAGGAGCCGAAAATGTAATTATGCCAGATAAAATTGGTGGCGAACACATGGCTTCTCTTCTTATCACCCCAGATTTGGTAGAATTTATTGACAATATTGTGTTAGAAGGCACCAAAAAAATTAACGTTTTAGAAATTTACACCGATAAACTTTCCAAAGAATTTATCGGCAAAAAATTAGAAGAACTAAAAATTTTCCCAAAAACAGGATGTAAAATTGTAGGCTACAAAGACGTTCATGGCGAATACATCATTAATCCTGACGAAAGTAAACTCATAGAACCGAATAGTTGTATTTTCATTCTTGGGCAACCTCATCAGATTGAAAACCTACAAAACATGTATCCTCAATAAGACAAATATTTCTCATAAAAACCCTAACTGAAAACCACTGAAAATAAATATTGTATATCACAATAGAAACTATTATTTTTGCATTTCAATTTCAAAATTATGACAGACAAGCATAAAAGCAAAAAAGAGCTAGAGAACGAAGGAAAAGAAACGGTAGAAATTTTTCAAGATTTAGACCAAACCGCGCTCAAAACAGAGATGTTCATTGAAAAATACGCTAAACAAATCGGGATTATTTTCGGTGCTGTAGTATTAGCAGTTTTAGGATACTTTGCTTATCAGCAATTCATCGCAAATCCTAAAAACGAAGAAGCTACACTAAGCTATCTGGCTGCTCAAAAAAACCTTTCAGAAGGAAAAGATGACATCGCACTAGGTGGAAAATCTGCTGCAAATCCAGGATTCAAAGGTACTTATGAGCAATTTACTGGTACTGATGCTGGTAAACTTTCTGCTTACAATGCAGGTTTACTAAAATTCAAAGAAGGTAAATACCAAGAAGCTTACGATTTATTAGACAAGTTTTCTTCTGATAATAAAATCTTAATGGCTCTAAAATATGGAGCAATGGGAGATGCTCAAGCAAATCTTAACAAAAATGAAGATGCACTTTCTCTTTTAGATAAAGCTGCTTCTGCTTCTGATGACGCTTACACTTCTTATTATTTTACAAGAAAAGCTGGTTTACTAGCACTTGCAATGAAGAAAAACGCTGAAGCTAAAAAATACTTCGAAACCATCGAAGAAAAATATGCAGACTATGACGGCGGTACTTCTGATGCTTATATAGAAATGGTAAAAAACTTTTAAAAAAATAAAATGGCAACTGTAAATCTTTCGGATTACAAACCATTACAAATCTCAAATGCTGATTCTTTTAGAATCGGCATTGTTGTTTCAGATTGGAATGATTTTGTAACATATAACCTTCGCGATGCAGCGATACAAATTCTAGAAAAAGAAGGCATAAAAAAAGAAAATATAGAAATTTTCTCTGTTCCTGGTGCATTTGAGTTAAGCTATGCATGCATGCAATTGTGTGCAGCAGAAAACCACGATGCAGTAATTGCCATCGGCAATGTAATCAGAGGAGAAACTCCACATTTTGATTACGTTTGCAGCGCTGTAGCTCAAGGAATCAAAGATTGTAATGTAATGACAGATGTTCCGGCTATTTTCTGTGTTTTAACAGATGACAACAAGGAACAATCTTTAGCAAGAAGCGGCGGAAACCTAGGAAACAAAGGCGTAGAAGCTGCGGTTACTGCTCTTAGAATGATTGAATTCAGAAGAAATTTGAATAAATAATCAAATTCTACACACAAATCTCAAAATTGTATTAAAATGTATCTTCAAAAAGTAAAACCTTTTCTCTATTTAGGAATTTTTTACCTTATCGTTTCCTTTTTATTAAGGTTAGTATTTGTATTCCACCCGATTACTACTGCAGATTTTTCTTTTGCAGAAGTACTGAAGGTTACTTCACTAGGATTAGTGAATGACATTTTGGTATTTACAATTGCCAGTAGCTTTTTAGCGCTCTATTTTTTATTTCTGTCAAACGGTAAATATCAAAACCCTTACGGACAAATCATCCTAGGAGTTCTGGTTCTTGCTTTTATATACATTTTAGCAACTCCAAATAATATTTTCAAACAATATGGAGGAGGCGTTGTAAAAATTGTTTTAGCATTTTTGGGACTTAAAATTTTATTTTTTGCACTGATGCTGTTTTTACCAAAACAAAGGCTTAAAATCAGAAACAGTTTATACTTTACCACATTATTTTTGTACGTGTTATTGATTATTTTCAATGCCGTTTCAGAATATTTCTTCTACAATGAATTTGGGGTTCGTTATAATTTTATCGCAGTAGATTATCTTATTTACACCACCGAAGTTATAGGAAACATTATGGAAAGTTATCCTATCATTCCTTTGTTTACTGCTATATTCGTAGTAACAGGATTGGCAACTTGGTGGATTTACAAAAAGACCAAAGACAGCCTTTTACAATTACCTAATTTAGTTCAAAAGTTTACTTTATTAGGTGTTTTTGCTGTTTTATTAGGAATCAGTTTAAGCTTTGCAGAGAAAATTAACCTTAAAAAAGGAAACATTTTCCAACAGGAAATCGCAGCAAACGGAATGGTAAAATTCTACGAAGCGTTTAGCAATAATACGTTAGATTTTTTCACCTTCTATCCTACTGTTGACCAAAAAACCGCAGAAAAAAACACTCTGATTCCTTTAGGAACCACTACTTTAAACAGACCTATCACTTCTGAGAAACCAGAATTACAAAAAAATGTGGTTCTCATTTCTATAGAAAGTTTATCTGCAGCTTACATGAAAGCTTATGGTTATGAAGAAAGTGTAACTCCTTTCTTAGACCAATTGGCACAAAAAAGTTTATTTTTCACCAATTTATACGCAACAGGAAACAGAACGGTAAGAGGTTTAGAAGCATTAACGCTTTGTATTCCGCCAACTGCTGGAGAAAGCGTAATTAAAAGAGAAAAAGAAAACAAAAATAAATTTACCACAGGAAGCGTATTTAAGTCAAAAGGTTACAGCGTAAAATACTTATACGGTGGTTACAGTTATTTTGACAATATGAAAGATTTCTACGGAGGAAACGGCTACGAAATTGTAGATAGAGATAATTTCACTCCAGAAGAAATCACTTTTGCTAATGTTTGGGGTGTTTGTGACGAAGATATGGCAACTAAAGCCATCAGCGAAATGAACAAAGATTATAAAGCAGGTAAACCTTTCTTCCATCATTGGATGACGGTTTCTAACCACAGACCTTTTACTTATCCAGAAGGGAAAATAGACATTCCTGCAGATTCTAAATCTAGAAAAGGTGGCGTAAAATACACAGACTATTCTATCATGAAATTTTTTGAAATGGCTCAAAAACAGCCTTGGTTCAAAAATACCGTTTTCGTGATTGTAGCAGACCATTGTTCATCTAGTGCTGGTAAAACAGAACTCCCAATGGATAAATACAGAATTCCGGCGATGATTTATTCACCAGAATTTGTGGCGCCACAGAAATTCTCACAAGTTACTTCTCAGATAGATGTGATGCCTACCGTTTTGGGATTATTGAACTTCAAATATCAAACTAAATTTTTAGGTCAAGATGTTTTCTCTAAAAATTTCGTTCCTAGAGCGTATATTGCAACATATCAGGATTTAGGATTCATAAAAGATAATTACCTTACCGTGATTTCTCCTACTAAAAATATTAAGCAATATCAATTAGTACAAAAACCTAATACCAATACCACAACTGAGTTTAACATTTATTACACCGAAAATCTTTTACAAGACAATCCTAGAAAAGATTTGGTAGATCAAACCATTTCAACTTATCAAAGTACAAGCTTTTGGCTAAAAAATAAAATGCTCGACAAATAATTTTTTATTACATTTATCCATCATTAAATCTAAAATATTAAAATTATGAAATGGACAAATGACAGAGCAGATAACGTAGATGATAGAAGAGGTTCTGGTGGTGGCGGAATGCTAGTTGGTGGTGGATTAGGAACCTTAATCATTGCTGCAATTATATTTTTCTTGGGAGGTGATCCTTCTGCAATTTTAAGTAATGGTGTTGGAAACGCTCCTCAAACGGAACAAAGAGAACTTTCTGCTGAAGAACTTCAGGTAAAAGAATTTGTAAGAATGCTTTCTGCAGAAAATAACCAAACTTGGACGAAAATTTTCTCAGAAAACGGAATGCAATACAGAGAACCGAAAATTGTACTCTTCGAAAATGTAACGCAATCTGGCTGCGGAACTGCACAAGCTGCAATGGGACCATTTTATTGCCCTGCAGATGAAACGGTTTATATGGATATGAGTTTCTTTGGCGAAATGCAACAAAAATTTGGTGCTCGAGTTACAGAATTCACAGTCGCTTATGTTTTAGCTCACGAAATTGGGCATCACATCCAGACTGTTCTAGGAACTACTCAGCAAGTAGATAAAATGCGCAGAAGTGGACAATATTCCGAGGGTGATATGAATAGAGTTTCGGTAGCTACAGAATTACAAGCAGATTTCTACGCAGGTTTATGGGCAAAACAAACCGATAACAGAGAAAAATTTCTTGATCCTCAAGATATTCAGAGTGCTATGGAAGCTGCTGCTGCAGTAGGCGATGATAATATCCAAAAAAGAACCGCAGGTTATGTAAACCAAGAAGCTTTTACGCATGGTAGTTCAGAACAGCGTGTAGAATGGTTTATAAAAGGCTATAATTCTGGAGATATTACCCAAGGAAATACTTTTGACCAACTTTTAAAATAATAAAAAATAAAATCCCGAAAATTTTCGGGATTTTTTATGCAGATAAGTTGAACTTATTTTTTCTTCTTTTTGTTGGTGTAATCAAAATACAATAACGATTTTACAATTTCAGGATAATCAGCGTCTTTTTCAGTATAAAACTGTTCTAGGAGTGCCAGATTATTATCCATATTATCAGAATCTAAAATTTCTAATTTATTTCTCACCTGAGAGCTATCATAAGTAGTTCCTGAAATGATATTTCCCTCTTGAGAAATTCTAAAAATAAAAGTGTCAGGATTATAACTGCTTTTCCCTTTCAAAAAAACTGGCGTTCCTGTTCCTTCAATTTTCAGAATTACATCATCTAAATGTTGCACGTCATAATCAGCTTCATATTGCACCATAATATCGTCATATTTTACTCTCACCGTGGTTTTGTAATCATTTTTAACGATAATAGAAGCGGTATACGTTTTATTGGAAGTCCATTTCACAAAACCATAACTATTGATGCCACAACTTTGAGAAAAGACAAATACTGAGAAAATCAGCAAGAAAAGAGCGTAAAGTTTTTTCATAACGGAGTGATTTAATACTATAAAAATAGAGATTATTTTATTAAATCATTATTTTTTCTGAAAAATAATTTTGAATTTTTAAATAATTTAAAGAATTACCTTAAAAATTCATCAATCCATTTTATTTCAATCCTTTGAAAAATTCCCACATCACGATTCCACCGCAAACCGAAACATTAAGAGAATGCTTGGTTCCCAACTGTGGAATTTCTAGACATTCATCTAAATCGGATAAAATTTCATCAGAAATCCCGTCAACTTCATTACCCAAAACCAAAACATATTTCTTAGTTCTATCAATATTAAAATCTGTAATCATCACAGAATTAGTAGTTTGTTCAATCCCAACAACTTCGTAACCTAAAGTTTTTAAATCTATGACTGCTTCTTTTACACTCTCATAAAATTGCCAATCTACACTTTCAGTTGCGCCAAGTGCTGCCTTGTGAATTTCTCTGTGAGGAGGTTTCGGAGTAATGCCGCAAAGAATAATTTTTTCCACCAAAAAAGCATCTGCAGTTCGGAAAGCCGCTCCTACATTATGCATACTTCTGATATTATCTAAAACCACCACCAACGGAATTTTCTCCGTTTTCTTGAAGGTTTCTACATCTATTCTTCCTAATTCTTCTAATTTCAGTTTTTTGGTAGGGTGCATTTTCGTATTTTTGGGCAAAATTAAGGTTTTCCAACGCAAAGACGCAATATAAACTTTGATTTTCAGTATGCTTTTAAGTCGCAAGAATTTTGTCTTTGACAAAATTTTTATTTTTTTGAACAAAATCATTCATCTCTGATGAATCTTTGCGACGTAAAAACAGTAATTTTGTAAAAAATAGTTTTAACAATATCTTGCGCCTTTGCGTTAAAGAATAAATCATATGGCAAAAAAAGAAACTCCGTTAATGACTCAGTACAATACCATCAAGGCGAAATATCCAGATGCACTATTGCTTTTTAGAGTTGGAGATTTCTACGAAACTTTCGGGCAAGATGCTATTAAAACTTCTCAGATTTTAGGGATTGTACTTACCAAAAGAGCCAATGGAGAAGGTCATATTGAGTTAGCAGGTTTTCCGCATCATTCTGTAGATTCTTACTTGCCAAAATTGGTAAGAGCCGGAATGCGTGTTGCGATTTGCGACCAATTGGAAGACCCGAAAATGGTGAAAGGTATCGTAAAACGTGGCGTTACAGAGTTAGTTACTCCAGGAGTTACGTTTAACGAGCAGGTTTTGAATTCTAAGAAAAATAATTTCTTGCTTTCTCTACACAAAGAAAAAGAGAAATTTGGGATTGCGTTAGTAGATGTTTCTACAGGTGAATTTCTAGTTGCAGAAGGTAATTTAGAGAAATTACTGCACATTGTTCACACTTTTGATCCTTCGGAAATTATTTATCAAAGAACCGCCGAAATCCCTTCTCAACTCAAAAATAAAAATTGTTTTAAGCTAGAAGATTGGGCGTATCAATATAATTTTGCTTACGAAAAACTGAATTCCCACTTCAAAACCAAATCTCTGAAAGGTTTCGGGATTGAAGAACAAAAATTGGGGATTACAGCAGCTGGAGCAATTTTCGCTTATTTGGTTGAAGACACACATCACGCTCTTTTAAAACATATTACAAAAATACAAAGCATTCCACAAGATGATTATTTGATGATGGATAATTTCACTTTGCGAAATTTAGAAATTGTACATTCTAGTAATTTTCAAGGGAAATCTTTGCTCGATATCATTGATAAAACTTCCACAGCAATGGGAGGAAGATTGCTCCGTCGAAGATTGATTTTACCCCTAAAATCAGTAAACGAAATCAACCGAAGACTTTCCCTGATTGAGTTTTTCAACAATGAAGATTCTTTGAAATTTGAAATTCTGGATTTATTAAAAGGAATTTCAGATTTGGACCGATTGGTAGGAAAACTAGCTGCCGAAAAAATTTCACCGAAAGAACTCGGTTATCTTCGTCAGAGTTTAATTAATATTCAGAAAATCAGAGAATTATTGAGTTCACATCACGATGTTTTGGCTTGGCTAGAACCTTTAAATAATTTAGAAGAACTCATTTCTTATCTTCAAAATCATTTGAATGAAGAACTTCCGGTAAACCTCAACAAAGGAAATGTGATCAAATCCGAAGTTTCGGAGGAACTCGATAGATTGAGAAATCTTCAAAGCAAAGGAAAAGGTTTTTTGGATGAAATGTGCCAAAGAGAAATCGAAAGAACGGGAATTTCTTCTCTGAAAATTGATTTTAACAATGTTTTTGGTTACTACATCGAGGTTAGAAATACGCATAAAGACAAAGTTCCAGAAGATTGGATTAGAAAACAAACGTTGGTAAACGCAGAACGCTACATTACCGAAGAATTAAAAGAATACGAAACGCAAATTCTGGGTGCTGAAGAAAAAATTTCGCAGATTGAACATCAATTATATCGTCAGGTTTGTGAAAATGTACTGATGTATATTGACCAAATTCAAGAAAACTCAAGATTGGTGGCGCAAATTGATTGTGCGGTTTCGCTTTCTGAACTTTCTATTTCTGAAAATTATACAAAGCCAGTTCTCAACGAAACTTTTGCGATTGACATTAAAGAAGGAAGACATCCAATTATAGAAAAATCGCTTCCTTTAGGCGAAAAATATATTCCGAATGATGTTTTTCTAGATAAAGATGCTCAACAAATCATCATGGTAACGGGGCCAAACATGGCGGGTAAATCTGCGATTTTGAGACAAACTGCTATTATTTGTTTATTGGCGCAAATTGGAAGTTTTGTTCCTGCAAAACATGCCGAAATTGGGATTTTAGACAAAATTTTTACCCGAGTTGGTGCTACCGATAATATTTCTGCCGGGGAATCTACTTTTATGGTAGAAATGAATGAAGCTGCCAATATTTTGAATAATATTTCGGAGAGAAGTTTGATTTTGCTTGATGAAATCGGACGTGGAACTTCTACTTATGACGGCGTTTCCATCGCTTGGGCGATTGCAGAATATCTTCATCAGCATTCTACTCAACCGAAAACACTTTTCGCCACGCATTACCACGAACTCAATGAAATGAGCGTGAATTTTGAGAGAATTAAAAATTTTCATGTGACAATTCAAGAGAACAAAGGCAACATTATTTTTCTCAGAAAATTGGTTTCTGGTGGTAGTGAACACAGTTTCGGGATTCACGTTGCAAAATTGGCAGGAATGCCTTCAAAAGTAGTGAATAGAGCTTCTGAAATTCTAAAAACTTTGGAAGATTCTCGCAGCCAAAGTGGTTCTACTGAAAAAATAAAACGAGTAACCGAAGAAAATTTACAATTGTCTTTCTTTCAATTAGACGATCCTGTTTTGGAAAATATCAGAGAAGAGCTCACAAAAATTGACATTAATACTTTGACGCCAATTGAAGCATTAATGAAGTTGAACGCGATTAAGAAGATGATTGGGAAATGAAAAATTTTAAGTTTGAACAAATAAATGTGTTGATAATATTAAGTTTCTTAATATTAGTCCTACATTTTTTTATTATGTTTTTGG
Source organism: uncultured Cloacibacterium sp. (assembly GCA_964530915.1). Taxonomy (GTDB): domain Bacteria; phylum Bacteroidota; class Bacteroidia; order Flavobacteriales; family Weeksellaceae; genus Cloacibacterium. The sequence continues at coordinate 26,021 of CAZHCK010000019.1, forward strand.
GAAATTATCCTGGAGGAAATTATGGAATGGTTCCTTTCTTATTAATTTTAGGTTTACCAATTTATATAATATTCTTAATTGTAGTTTTATTTCTATTAAATTTTTTCAAAATAAATCTTTCTCCTCAAAAAGTAGCAGTATTATATACCGTCATTTTTCTTCTGTTTTTTTCAATTGATGAAGGACTTTCGGATCAAGGAATGATAGAACTGTTTGTCTATCCTTCAATAATATCATTGATCGTTTTTTTAGTTGCTTATTATTTAATTGGTAAAAAAGATTAAATTACTCAAAAGCAATAGGAAACAAAATTGTAATTTCTGAATCTACTTTTTTACCATTTTCAGTGGCTGGTTTCCATTTTTGTTTGATTTGTTTTGCCGCTTTTAGAAATTCTGTTTTGGCTTCTGGGTAAAATGATTTGCAATCTATATTTTTTACCTTTCCTTTTTTGTCAATTTTAAAAATTAATTCTATGATGGTATTTTCATCAATTCCAGTAAAATCAAAATTAATTTTGGAAAGGATTAACTTTTTTAATTGCTTTTCTCCACCAATAAATTCTGCTTTACTATTTTGACTGAAAACAAAACCACTAAAAACAAGAGTGAAAAGTAAAATTAGTTTTTTCATATTAGTCAAAACTCATGGTAATAGGCATTCTAAATCTTTGTCTTACAGGCTGGGAATTGATTAAAGCAGGCGACCATTTGTCTTTAACTCTTTTCACTGAAGCAATTGCTTCTTCCATAAATTTCACGTAATCTCCTTCTGCTGTTATATTGGTTAGGCTTCCATCTCTTTCTACGATGAATGTGATAACAATTCTAAAAATAGCTTTTCTTTTTTCGACTTTTATATTTTTATGATTAAAAGACTCTGCAAACTTACTTCTAAATGCATTCAGTCCACCTGGAAATTCTGCCTCTTTATCTACTTTTTCATATACATTGATAAAAGAGTATGATGGATATTCATTTTTAGAAGAATTTTGAGTTTCTTGCCCAAAAATTAAGCTGCTAGAAATCACAGCGATAAGGTAAATTAGTTTTTTCATGTATAAAGAATTATTAGTTTTTTGCACGCAATTGATTAATAAGCAATAGTTTATAGGTTTTAAATTATTTAAAATTCATACTGAGTGGCATTCTTAATATATGTCTTACCACTAAGTTGTTCACTTTTGCTGGAGCATATTTCGTTTTGATGGATTTCAGCGCTCTTTCAGCTTCTTTGTTGAAGGATTCATTTTCTCCGATAGCTTTTACATATACAACGCTTCCATCTACTTCTACTACATAATACACCACCGTTTTCAGCGTTCCACCATCTGTTTTTTCTAAAGCAAAAGTGTCAAAATTCTGTGAAAATTCTTTTCTAAAAGCACTCATTCCTCCCGGAAAAGAAGGTTCAGTATCTATGATAAAAGTAACGGTAGAAATATCTACTAAGTTGGCTACTTCTATAGGAACCTCTTCCTTACTTAAATTTTTAATAGGCTCTTGTGCGAAAAAGACACCTATAAAAAATATAGCTGTGAATACAATAAATTTTTTCATCGTTTGTTTTTATCAAAGATACAACTTTCTTTTTTCAATAAGATAGTTCGTCTTAGCAACAAACTATGATGATTTTTTCTAATGTAGAATTACTTTTTGTTTAATTTTTAAAATTGTCCTATTGGTTTTTGATGATAAAAAGCGGTGCCAACTAACGCTAATCCTATAACACCAACAACTAATAAAATAGTCCCTCCAACTTTAGTTTTCTTAATTTCTGTAATTTTAGATTTTTCAATTGTTATTTCCTTTCCATCTACATTTTTACCAAAAATATTTTGCTCATCAATTTTTGTTAAACTCAATACTTCTTTCTTGCCTTTACTTGAAACAATAGTATAAGTTTGTCCCACAGAAATTGCAGAGTCTGAATAAGGTTTTTTGGCAGAAACCACTCTTGTTGTACAAGAATTAAGAAGTAATATTGACAATCCTAAACTCAAGAATAATTTTTTCATATTATTTCAGTTTTGTAATTGGTAAATTTACTTTAAATGAAATTCAACTACAAATATTTCCTCGCATCCATTATAATCTTTCTAGCAGAGGTTTCCATCGCTACCGTCTTCAATGATATGGTTTGGTTACGTTCCTATTTTGGTGATGTTTTAGTGGTAATTCTTATTTATACTTTTATTCTAACTTTCCTTGAAATTAAAAACAAAATGCTTCTCAATATTGGGATTTTCTTATTTGCTTGTGTCATAGAATTCGCTCAATATTTTCATTTCGCCGAATGGTTAGGGTTAAAAGATAATACAATTGCCATGATTGTCCTCGGAAATTCTTTTTCTTGGATTGATATTTTGTGCTATGCAATAGGTTCTTTTTGTATTTTTACTTTCCATAAGATTTTAAAATGAGAGTATCACTTCTATTCATATTTTTATCCATTTTCGGATTTTCACAAACCGAAACATATCAGTTTCCTAAGATTCCTTCTAGTATTTCCGTGCCGATTTCTTTGCCGATTTCTGAAATCCAAAGATTAACGAATCAATCTATCACAGGAACACTTTACGAAGACCAATCCTATGAAAATAATGATAATGACCAACTGAAAACCAAAGTAGAAAAAGATGGCGAAATCGTGATGAAAGCATTAACCAATAATAGATTAATGTTTTCTGTTCCGCTTAAAATTTGGGCAGAAAAAGGCATCGGAACGCTCGGTTTATACTCTTATCAAGAAACCAATTTCAGAGTGGTGATGAATTTTATTTCATCGGTAGAATTTTTACAAAATTGGCAAGTAAAAACCACTACTTCTACCGCTGGTTTTGTTTGGAGAGAAAAACCAATCTTAGATTTTGGTAAAATAAAATTTCCTTTAGCCAGCGTCATTGAAAAAATTCTGGTGAAACAACAAAAGGATTTTACCAATGTGATTGATGCTCAAATCCAACAAAAAATGAATCTTCAACCATATATTCTGAAAGTGTGGAATAACTTTTCTGAACCAATGAAGATTTCTGATGAATACAACACTTGGCTTAAAATCACTCCTCAAACCGTCAAAATGTCGCCCCTAGAAATTTACCTTGACAAGATGAAAACTACGGTTTCTATTGATTTGTTCTCGGAAACTTTTGTGGGGACCAAACCTTCGAAAAATCCTTTGGTGAATGCGGTACCTTATTTTACTCCAGCGCAAAATTTGGGTAGAGAATTTTTACTCAAAACCACCACCAATATTCCCTTTTCTGAAGCTACAGCGATTGCTCAAAAACAATTTCAAGGGAAAGAATTTCCTTTTAATGAGGGGAAATCAAAAATTAAAGTAGAAGACATAAAAGTCTATGCTGAAAACGAAAATGTAGTCATCGAAATTCAAACTTCGGGAAAAGTAAATGGCATTTCTTATATCAAAGGAAAACTCATTTATGACGCCCAAAAACATAAAATAGGATTCACGAAATCTGATTTTAAACTGAAAACCAAAAATATTTTTCATAAAGCAATCACTTCACTTTTTGAAGGGAAAATAGTGAGAATGATTGAACAAGACTACGGAATTCCGTTTTTAGAACTCGAAAACGCATCCAAAAAATCCATTGAAGAAAGTTTCAATAAAGAATACCAAAAAGGATTTAAACTTTCGGGAAAAGTAATGGATTTTAAACCTACAGAATTCTTAATTTCTGATGAACATATTACAACGGTAGTTGATATTTATGCAAAAGTAGAATTGAAAATTGAGGGAATGGGTTTGTAAAATTTATGCAATTGTCATTCTGAATGGAGTGTAGCGAAATGAAGAATCTCATCAAAATAGATTATTCACTCCATTTCATTTCGTTCAGAATGACAAAAAAGCTCCTTATTTTGCATTCAAATCCTGCGCAATCAGCCATGCTTCGCTCCAACAAGCTTGGAAATTAAAACCACCAGTTACAGCGTCAATATTCAGAACTTCTCCTGCAATGTAGAAATTTTCCAAAATTTTAGATTCCATCGTTTTGAAGTTAATTTCTTTTAAATCCACTCCACCTGCAGTTACAAATTCATCTTTAAAGGTAGATTTTCCTTTGACTTGCATTGTGTTTTCGCAAAGATTTTCTAGAATTTTTTGGAGTTCTTGTTTCGTGATGTGAGAAATATTTTTTTCTAAATCTACTTTAGACAACCAAAGAATTCGGTGCCAAAAGCGAGTGGTAATTTCAAAAACTTTCGCATTTCCAATCGTTTTTTTGGGATTTTCTTCTCTGTAATTTTTGAAAACTTCTTCCGCTTGTTCTTTATCTATGCCTATGAAATTGACTTTAACCTCGAAATTATATTTTAAATCAGAAAGTTCTCTAGCTTTCCACGCTGAAATTTTCAGAATTGCAGGGCCAGAAAGTCCCCAATGTGTAATGAGAAGTGGTCCAAATTCTTCCATTTTCAATTTTGGAATAGAAACTTCTGCATGAGGAAAACTCGTCCCCATTAAATCATTCAGCACATCATTTTTTATATTAAAAGTAAATAATGACGGAACTGGCGAAACAATTTTATGCCCTAAATTTTCAATCATTTTCAAAGATTTCGGCGAACTTCCTGTGGTATAAATCACATAATCGGTGAAAATTTCTCCTTCTTTGGTGGTAATTTTATAGCCTTCTTCTAATTTCTGAATTTCTAAAACGACTGACTGTGTTTTGATTTCAAAATTTTTAGCCTGAACTTCTTTCAAGAAACAATCAATAATGGTTTGAGAGGAATTACTTTCCGGGAAAATTCTGTTGTCACCTTCTATCTTCAACGAAACATTTCGTTGATCAAACCAATCCATCGTATCACCGGGTTGAAATTTATGAAAAACACTTAGCAATTCTTTATTTCCTCTCGGGTAAAATCTCACCAATTCACGAGGATCAAAGCAGGCATGAGTTACATTACATCTTCCTCCTCCAGAGATTTTTACTTTTTGGAGGGTTTCATTATTTTGTTCTAAAATAGTAACGTAGTATTTTTCTGCATCGAGGTTTGCTGCACAGAAAAATCCTGCAGCGCCGCCTCCAATGATGGTGATTTTCTTTTTATTATTCATTATTATGTTTTGGCTAAAGCCGAGTGAAATTCTTAATTTGATAAGCGGACTAAAGTCCGCTTCTATTGATGCAAAAATACGATTTTTTAAAACCATGATTATTACGTATTTTTGAGGCTTGAAAAAAATATGATTTTATAACGGAATTGCGCCCCAAGTTGAGTGGAGCTCTCCCGAGAAAATATTTTTTAAAGAATGTAAAAAATATTTTTTTCGGGAAGCGGGAACGGAACGAGGAATTTGGCGCCATAAAAAATAAAAATTTATGATTTACTACCATAAACACGAAGTTCGCTGGAGCGATATAGATGCCAACAGACATTTAGCAAACTCTTCTTATGTGCAATATTGTGCGCAAACGAGAATGGCTTTTATGACGAAACACAAAATGGGCGTTGCTCAACTCAATAGATGGGGAATTGGCCCTGTGATTTTGCATGAAAGATATTCGTTTTTCAAAGAGGTTTATGCTGACCAAGAAGTGATTGTTTCGCTAGAAATTTCTGGAAGTTCTGAAGATGCAAGTATTTATCAGTTCACACACAAGTTCTATTTGCCAGACGGTACACATTGCGCAACTGCCGAAGCAACTGGAGTTTGGATTGATATGATGCTCAGAAAAACCACTACTCCACCAGATGATATTTTGGTGGTGATGAATCAGTTTAAAACCGAAAACACTAAACTGCTTTCTAGAGAAGACATTAAAGCATTGCCTTTCCGTCCAGAAAATATAGATGCGAGTTTAATGGATTTAAATCGTTAAATTTTAAAAATTTAGAGTCAAAATTTTTGACTCATTTTACGCTTTACAATTATGTTAGAAGATAAAAAACCTCAATTAACACCAATTTCTGAATTAGGAGAATTTGGATTGATTAAACATCTTACCGAAAATTTCCCTATTAAGAATTCATCTACAGAACATTCTATTGGTGATGATGCAGCAATCATAAATCCTGAAGGGAAAAAAGTAGTGATTACGTCTGATGTTTTAGCAGAAGGAGTGCATTTTAATTTGGGCTATGTTCCATTGAAACATTTGGGCTACAAAGCTGTAGTGGTGAACTTAAGCGATATTGCCGCAATGAACGCTGTACCTACACAGATTTTAGTTTCTATGGCGGTTTCTAACAGATTTCCTGTGGAAGCTCTTGATGAAATTTACGATGGAATTTACAGAGCGTGTGAAAAATACAATGTAGATTTAGTAGGTGGAGATACTACCAGTTCTACCTCTGGTTTAGTGATTACCATTACAGCCATTGGATTAGAAAATTCTGAAAATATCGTAACTAGAAACGGTGCAAAACCTAACGATTTATTAGTAGTTACCGGAGATTTAGGTGGCGCTTACATGGGTTTACAAATTTTGGAAAGAGAACATGCTGTTTATCTCACCAATCCAAATATGCAACCCGAAATGGAAGGTTACGATTACATTTTGGAACGTCAATTAAAACCTGAAGCAAGAACAGACATCAAAAAAACTTTAGAAGAACTCGACATAAAACCGACTTCTATGATTGATGTTTCTGATGGTTTGGCTTCGGAAATCCTGCATCTTTCTGACCAAAGCAAAGTTGGTTTCAGATTATATGAAGAAAAAATTCCTTTAGATACGCTTACCATTACTACTGCAGATGAATTTAACCTCAATCCTGCAATGTGTGCATTAAGTGGTGGTGAAGATTATGAACTATTATTCACCATTTCTCCAAATGACTACGAAAAAATGAGAAATCATCCAGATTTTACCGTAATTGGTCATGCAGTTGATTTGGAACAAGGTAATTTTATGGTTTTACGAGGAAGCAACGAACTGGCGCAAATTACCGCGCAAGGTTGGGATGCTTTTTTGAAAAAATAAAAATGAAAGCCACCAAATTAGGTGGCTTTTTTATATTTTCACTTCTGAAAAACTCGCTAAAATCTTAGGATGAATGAGCTCTTCCATATTTACAGAAATATCATTTTTCTCAATAATAGGTTTTTCAAAATCTTTTTCGTTAAAGAATTTTAAACTCCATTCTCCATGATTATATTCTAACCAAGAGAGATTTTCAATCCAGTCGCCTGAATTCAGGTAATGAACACTTCCTTTTTCCGTTGTCCAAATTTTATCTGCTGGTTGATGAATATGTCCGCAAATCACATAATCATAATGATTGTTGATGGCAATTTCAGTGGCTTTTTTCTCAAAATCACCAATGAATTTCACGGCTTTTTTTACTGAATTTTTTACTTTTTTAGAAAGCGAAACTTTTCCTTTTCCGAATTTTTCTAAAATCCAATTGATGGCTCTATTCACCAAAATCAACCAATCATAACCCATTCCGCCCAATTTGGCAATGAATTTTGCAGAACCTGAAGTAGTATGGTCAAAAACGTCTCCGTGAAAAATCCAATGTTTCTTGCCTTCAATTTCTAATAAATATTTATCGGTAAGAAAAAGATTTCCCATCGATAAATCTGTATATTTTCTTAAGAATTCATCGTGGTTTCCTGTAATGTAAATCACCTGAGTTCCCTTTTTCATCATTTTGAAAAATTCACTCAAAACCGCCATGTGAGAATTCGGGAAATACCTTTTAGAAAAAGCCCAACCGTCGATAACATCGCCATTGAGAATTAACACTTTCGGAGAAACACTTTTGAGATACGCCACCAATTCTTTGGCATGACAACCATAAGTTCCCAAATGAATATCTGATAAAACAACTACTTCTACTTCGCGTTTTTGTTTTGCCATAAATAGTTTTTGTAAAATTAATCTGGCAGTATTAATTGGTGATTAACAGAGTTTTAAATAATTTTCACGCAAAGTCGCAATGTTTCTTACGCAATGAACGCAAAGTTAAATATTAAAAATCTTTGCGAGCGTTGCGATTTCTTCGCGGCATTGCGTGAAAAAACCTTATTTCTTCGCTTTCGCAATATTCACAATTACTTTCACAGCCTTTTCCATAGATTCTAGCGCCACATATTCATACGGTCCGTGGAAGTTTTCTCCACCTGCAAAAATATTTGGGCAAGGCAATCCCATGTAAGACAATTGCGCACCATCTGTTCCACCGCGTATTGCTTTAATTTTCGGTTCTATGTTGGCGTCTTTCATTGCTTGTTCTGCAATTTCTACAATGTGCATTTTACCTTCAAATTGCTGTTTCATGTTGCGATACTGCTCTTTAATTTCTATTTCGGCAGTATTTTCACCATGTTTTGCATTAAATTCTACTACTTTTTCGGTGATGAATTTCTTTCTGTTTTCAAATTTTTCAGCATCGTGGTCTCTGATAATGTATTGCAATTTAGCTTCAGAAACATCACCTTTAATTTCCATTAAATGATAAAAACCTTCAAAACCTTTGGTGGTAGCTGGTGTTTCATTAGCTGGTAACATTTGTGCAAATTCTGCTGCGAGAAGTCCTGCATTTTTCATTTGACCAAAAGCATAACCTGGGTGAACAGAAAGTCCGTTGATTTTTACCACTGCTCCTGCTGCATTGAAGTTTTCGTATTCTAATTCGCCTACTTCACTTCCGTCCATTGTATAAGCATATTCTGCCCCGAATTTTGCCACATCAAATTTGTGTGCTCCTCTTCCGATTTCTTCGTCTGGTGTGAAACCAATCGCAATTCTTCCGTGTTTAATATCAGGATGCGCCAAAAGATATTCTGCTGCGGTTACTATTTCTGCAACTCCCGCTTTGTCATCAGCTCCAAGAAGCGAAGTCCCGTCTGTAGTAATCAATGTTTTTCCTACATATTTTTTCAGACTTGGGAATTTTTCAGAAGAAAGCGTGAAACCTGTTTCTTTGTTGAGCACCAAATCTCCACCATTGTAATCTTCCCAAATTTGTGGATTTACATCTTTCCCGTTAAAATCTGGTGAAGTATCATAATGTGCGATAAAACCTACTGTTGGCTCATTTTCTGAAATATTAGAAGGAACATACGCCATGATGTAACCATTTTCGTCCATAGAAACATCAGAAAGTCCTAAATCTTGCAATTCTTGGAAGATGTATTTCGCAATGTCCCATTGCTGTGGAGAAGAAGGCGTAGTTTCGCTTTCTGCATCACTGGTTGAATATATTTTTACATAAGTCAGGAAACGGTTCAGAAGACGCATTTTCCATTCGTGATTGAATTCTATTGTCTGCATTTCTTTATTTTATTTCTCACAAATTTACAGATTTTTGACGGGATGATGGATGTTAGATGATGGATGTTTTTTTAAAAAATATTTGGCGCCAAATTCCAGCTTTCGCTACTCGCTTTTTTTCTAAAAATTCATTCTCTTAGCCATCTTTTCAAAATTTTTAGAAAAAAGAGCTCAAACATGCCGCTCAATCTGGGGCGCAGTTTGGCACACAGAATCAAGGGTTTTCATAAAATTGACTTTCCATTTTCTTTTGGCCAAAAAAATCGTATTTTTAGGCAAGAAATAAAATCTAAAAATTAGAAATGTTTTTAACTGAATGTCCACGAGACGCCATGCAAGGTTGGGGAGAATTTATTCCCACTCAAAAAAAGATTGATTACATTAATGCATTGATGGAAGTAGGCTTTGATGTACTCGATTGTGGAAGTTTCGTGTCGCCAAAAGCCATTCCTCAAATGGCAGATACTAAAGACGTAATCCCAGAAATTCATAAAAAAAACAACACCAAAATTTCTGTCATCGTTGCCAATCTTTCTGGAGCAGAACGTGCCTTGAAACATGAAAATATTGACATTTTAGGCTTTCCTTTTTCTATTTCTGAAACGTTTCAGTACAGAAATACCAATAAAAACCAAGAAGAAGCGTATGAAGAAATTGTGAAAATATGGGAGTTGGTACAATCTGAAAACAGAGAATTAAACCTTTATTTTTCTATGGCTTTCGGAAATCCTTATGGCGAAATATGGAAATGGCAAGATGTAGAATTTTGGGCAAAAAGATTTGCAGAAATTGGCATCAAAAACATTTTGCTTTCAGACACTACAGGTACAGGGAATGTAGAGCGAATTTCGCAATTGTTTGAAAAAATTCCTGCACAGTTTCCTGAAATTCATTTCGGAGCGCATTTTCATAATAAATACGAAGATTCTTACGTAAAACTGAAAGCGGCTTATGACCAAGGTTGCAGAAGATTTGACTCTGCGATTAAAGGAATTGGCGGTTGTCCTTATGCAAAAGATGATTTGGTAGGAAATATGCCGACAGAACAAGTCATTAATTTTATGGCTTCTGAAAAAATAGACCACAAACTGAACCTTCTTAATTTTGAAGCAGCTTGGAATAGAGCAAAAGATATTTTTAAGTTTTAAATAAAATATAATGATAGAAGCCTTTGAAGAAAGTCCAGTTTTAGCAGTAATAGGTCTTATTACCATAATAATGATTGTTTTATTAGTACTTATTATTCCTGCGATTATAATTATAACAACCTATAATTTCTTCAAAAAAAGAGGCAATAAAAAACTGTCAATATTAATTCCAAGTTTGCTGCTATTAATACACATTTTC
>CAZHCK010000020.1:0-36447 GCA_964530915.1 uncultured Cloacibacterium sp.
TATTTATTTTATTTTCAAATTTCCAAAATAAAAATTTTAAATGCAAATCGAATTATCAACATATCTTTCTATTTTCCTTACCTTTGCAAAAAAGAAATTTTAAATCTTTTAATCCTTTAATTTTAAGTAAAACAAATGCACAAAGCAGGATTTGTAAACATAGTGGGGAAACCAAACGCAGGAAAATCTACATTGCTCAATCAATTGATGGGTGAGAAACTGGCGATTGTGACCCAAAAAGCACAAACAACAAGACACCGTATTTTTGGAATTTATAATGAAGAAGACCTACAAATCGTATTTTCTGATACTCCAGGAGTTCTAGAACCCAAGTACGAATTGCAGGAAAAAATGATGGATTTTGTAAAAGATTCTTTACAAGATGCAGACGTTTTCTTGTTCATCGTAGATGTTACGGATAAAGAAGAACCGAATGAATTTTTGGTAGATAAACTGAACAAAATTCCAGTTCCAGTCCTTATTTTACTCAATAAAATAGACATTTCTAATCAAGAAGCAATGCTCGAAAAAGTAGAGTATTGGCATAGTAAAATTGAAAAAGCAGAAATTTTACCGATTTCGGCTTTAGAAGGTTTTAATACCGATTTAATTTTACCAAAATTAAAAGCTTTATTGCCCGAAAATCCCCCTTATTACGACAAAGATCAATACACAGATAAATCTGAACGTTTCTTCGTAAACGAAAATATCAGAGAGAAAATCTTGCTGAATTACGACAAAGAAATTCCGTATTCTGTAGAAGTGGTAACAGAAATGTTCAAAGAAAAAGAAGGAATTATCTTTATAGACTCTATTATTTACGTAGAAAGAGACACGCAAAAAGGAATTCTCATCGGTCACAAAGGTGAAGCTATCAAAAAAGTGGGAACCGAAGCCAGAATAGATTTAGAAAAATTCTTTTCTAAGAAAATTCACCTTAATCTTTTTGTGAAAGTCAAAAAAGATTGGCGTAAAAACGAAAGAGACCTTAAAAATTTTGGTTACAGATAATATTAAAACTCAATCCTTTCGGTTGAGTTTTTTTTAGCTTCCATAAAAAAATCATTATCTCAAAATGATTAAATATGTTTTATTCAAATTTATTTTTTATTTTTGGTAGTCTAAATAAAAAGAGAAAATGAAGAATCTGAATACAACGGGTTATAACAAAACCTTGTTAGATTGGGCATTATTAGCCATTAGAATTTTTGTAGGATTGGGAATGCTTACTCATGGATTTCCTAAACTTATGCAACTTCTCGGTGGAAGTCATGATTTCATTAATTTCTTCGGAATCGGCAGCAAAACATCCCTCGTTTTAGCAGTTCTTGCAGAAGTTCTTTGTTCACTTTTCTTAATTTTAGGACTTTTTACCAGATTTGTTTCTATTCCTCTCATTATCACTATGTTAGTAGCAGTTTTCATCGTCCATGGAAACGATCCTTTTGCCAAACAAGAAATGGCATTGCTCTATTTATTCCACTACATTTTAATATTTGTAGCCGGTCCCGGAAATATTTCCATCGACAGAATGATCAATCGAAAATAAATTCAAAGGCGCTTCTAGCGTCTTTTTTGTTACCCCTAAAAGAGGGGTGGAATTCAGATTTTCTGAATGACGGGGTGTTTTTTGGCGCTTTAACACGCTGTCCGCTATATCTTTTTTAAATTTTGGTTCTCTCTTTTAGGAGAGTCAGTGAGGAAAAAATTTAAAAAAGGATGCCGCTTCCATCGTGAGCGCAAACGCAGAAATCTTCAGAAATTTCAGGAAAAATTGTAACTTTCCCTTCAATAAAACCACTAATCAAAAATCGTAAATCAAAAATTTAAAATATGAGATCTATCAAAATTTCTGTTTTATTTCTCGCCTTGTCCATTTGTGGATTTTCGCAAGAAAATTTAACCTACCAAAAACCTTCCGCCGAAATTCTTCAACTTGCTGATTTCCAAAGAACACCTTCTGTTTCTATGAACAGCAAAAAAGATTGGATGGTTTTTTCTTACAGACCTACTTATAAAACGTTAGACGACCTTAACCAAGAGGAAATGAAATTGGCAGGTCTACGTGTGAATCCCGTAACCAATATTTCGAGTTCTGTTACTTACATCAATAATTTAAAAGTTAGAAAATTCAACGAAAAGCAAGAAACGCAAGTAATTGGATTACCTCAAAATCCTAAAATCACGAATCTTTCTTGGTCTCCAGACGAAAAAAAATTAGCATTTACCAATACTACAGAAAAAGGAGTAGAACTTTGGATTTTAGATTTAGAAACCAGAACTGCAAAGAAAATTTCAAGTGATAATCTTAATGCCAATTTAGGTTCTCCGTTTGTTTGGCTAAAAAATTCTCAGGAATTAATCGTAAGAAAACTTCCAGTAAACAGACCAGCTCTTTTAAATGAAAAGAAGAATCTTCCAGCGGGACCAATTGTTTCTAATGCAGATGGAAAAGTTTCGCAAAACAGAACGTATCAAGATTTATTAAAAAATCCTATGGATGAAGCCAATTTTGAGACTTTAACAAGAGCAGAATTGATAAAAATGAATCTTGATGGAGTAGAAACTCCTTATAAATCTGCTGATATTTTTGCAGGAATCCAACTTTCACCAGACGGAAATTATATGATGATTTCTACCATCAAAAAACCGTTTTCATACATCGTCCCGCTTTCTAGATTCCCGATGACTACTCAAGTTTTTGATTTACAAGGAAATTTAGTAAAAACCGTAAATGATATTCCGTTGAATGAAATTATGCCAAAAGGTTTTTCATCGGTAAGAACAGGAAAAAGAAATATGTCTTGGAGAGCAGATAAACCTGCCAGTTTATATTTTGTAGAAGCTCTAGATGGTGGTGACCAAAGCAAAAAAGCAGAATTTAGAGATGAAGTTTTTACTTGGGATGCACCTTTTTCTGCAGAACCTAAATCCTTGATGAAAACCAAACAAAGATTTGCAGGAATTCAATTCGGGAATGAAGAAAATGCAGTTGTGATGGATTCTTGGTATGACACACGTTCACAAAAAACGTATTTCCTTAATCCAAAAACAGGGGAAAATAAAGAAATTGCCGATAGAAATTATCAGGATGTTTATGCGGATCCAGGAAATTTCCAAACCGATAAAAATGAATTCGGACAATATGTAATTTCCATCAAAAACGGAAAAGCACACTTAATTGGTGATGGATTTACCAAGGATGGTCAGTTTCCTTTCATTGATGAGTTTGATTTTAAAAACTTCCAAACCAAAAGATTATACACTTCTAAAACACCAAATGTAAAAGAAGATATTATTGACATTATTGATGCCAATAAAGGAACGGTTTTAGTAACACAACAGTCTAAAAATCAGTATCCTAATTATTTTGTGAGAAATATTAAAAACAACAAAGCAGAAGCTGTAACTCAGTTTGCAAATCCTTTTGCAAGCATTTCTAATATTCATAAAGAAGTCATCAAATACAAAAGAAACGATGGAGTAGAGCTAAAAGGAACGCTTTATCTACCAGCAAATTATGATTTCAAAAAGAAACCAAAATTACCACTTTTAGTTTGGGCTTATCCAGAAGAATTTAAAGATAAAACAACTGCTGGACAAAACACTGCTAATCCAAATGAATTTACCTTCCCAAGTTATGGTTCGTTTATTTATTGGGTGACTAAAGGTTATGCGGTTTTAGATGATGCAAGTTTCCCAATTATTGGTGAAGGAACTACAGAACCGAATGATACTTTTATTCCGCAATTGGTTGCCAATGGAAAAGCAGCGATTGATGCTGTCGATCAATTAGGCTATATCGACAGAAATAGAGTAGCAGTGGGTGGACATTCTTATGGAGCTTTTATGACGGCTAATTTATTAACGCATTCTAATGATTTTGCATGCGGAATTGCTAGAAGTGGCGCTTATAACAGAACTTTGACACCTTTTGGTTTCCAAAGTGAACAGCGTAATTATTGGGATGTTCCAGAAATTTACAACGGAATGTCGCCATTTATGAATGCTAATAAAATGAAGAAGCCAATGCTTTTAGTTCATGGTGAAGCAGATAACAATCCGGGTACATTTACACTGCAAACAGAGCGTTATTTCCAAGCGTTGAAAAACTTGGGAGCACCTGTAAGAATGGTGATTTTACCGAAAGAAGCTCACGGTTATGTTGCTAAAGAAAACATTTTACATTTGCTTTGGGAACAAGACCAATTCTTAGAAAAATGTTTAAAAAAATAAATTTTAAAAGACGCTGAAAAGCGTCTTTTTTATTTTTAAATAATGCTGAATGAGATAAAATTTGTAATTTTAAAAAAGTCTAGAATCTCACATCTGCAATCTTATATCTAATATTTAAAATGAATAATCTTTTACCAAAAGACGGCACCGTACATTATTATGGAAAAATTTTCACGGAAGATCAAAGTGAAATATATTATGTTAAATTGCTTAAGGAAATCAATTGGCAACATGATGTAGTTAAAATTTTTGGAAAAGAGATTACTACCAAAAGAAAAGTTGCTTTTTTAGGAGATGAAGGAATTTCCTATAAATATTCTGGTAAAAATAAAATCGCTGAGAATTGGCTGAAATTTATTTTAGAAATAAAATCTACGGTGGAACAAATCTCAGGCGAAAAATTTAATGCGTGTTTATTGAACTATTATCACAATGGTTCAGAAGCGATGAGTTGGCATTCGCTTTATACGAATGCTAAAATAACTGTGCCAAGAATAAATCTAACATTCAGAACAATTGTAAACGATTAAAAATAATATTTCAATTAATTCCTATAATTTATATTATGTTAAATTGTATTTTTACGACTTCAATTAATTTATAGTTTCCTAACCTTCCATTCCTTTTACTCCATTGAAAGTTTATAATCATTGATGAGAATTCTATAAAGTTATAAATCGTTTATCACCATACTTTTACAAGAAAAATTATGAAAAATTTTATAGTTATTCTTTTGATAAGTATTTCTTTTATTTCTTGTAACAAAAAAGAAACATCTTCATATACCATAATTCCTGAAGATACCATTCACCAGAACTATCCAGAAACTTTTGAACCGAAAAAAGATACTTTGCAATTTTGCTATCTTTCTGTTGTTGGAAAAGATTCTTTGCACTTTTCTTACACTCTTTATCCTACAGATTCTGTAAAAGGAAAAATGAGCTATGACAATTTTGAAAAAGATGGTTCTACGGGAAAAGTGTATGGTATAAAATTTGGAGATACCTTAAAATTAACTTACGACATGTTTTCTGAAGGAATGCATTCGTTAATAGATGTTCGCTTTTTGACCAAAGACAATAAACTTTACGAAGGAATTTCTGCTTTGAAACAAAAGAACGATTCTACCATGATTATTGTGAATGATAAAAGTGTAGATTTTAAATCTGGAAGAGTTTTATCGCCTGTTAAATGTAAATAATGTTAGTAATTTTTCATGCTATTCTACCCTATTTTAGATGAAATTTTTAATTTTTTCTCTACAAATAGTTGCAGTTTACTTTTTCTATTAGGTATTTTGATACTATGCGAAATCCTCGTATTTTTAGCAAAATTTAAACGCAATGTCATACTATCCTTTAAATAGCATTCCAGATTATTATGGAATTGATGATTTACTTACAGAAGAACATATCTTAATCAGAAACTCTGTAAGAGATTGGGTTCAGTCATTTATTATGCCTCAAATTGATGATGCAGCACAACATCATAGAGATATTCCTAATCTCATGAAAGAATTAGGAGCAATTGGTGCTTTAGGTCCATATATTCCAGAAGAATATGGAGGTGCTGGTTTAGACCAAATTTCTTACGGATTAATTATGCAGGAATTAGAACGTGGAGATTCTGCCGTTCGTTCTGCTGCTTCTGTTCAGAGTTCCTTAGTAATGTTTCCTATTTTTGAGTTTGGTTCAGAAGAACAAAAGCGCAAATATCTTCCAAAATTAGCTTCTGGCGAATTTATCGGTGCATTTGGTTTAACAGAGCCAAATCACGGTTCTAATCCGGGAGGAATGGAAACGCATTACAAAGATATGGGCGATCATTATTTATTGAATGGTGCTAAAATGTGGATTACCAATGCTCCACTTTGCGATATTGCTGTAGTTTGGGCAAAAGGTGAAGATGGTAAAGTTCGCGGAATGATTGTAGAACGCGGTTACGAAGGTTTTACCACTCCAGAAACTACCAATAAATGGAGTTTAAGAGCTTCTAAAACGGGTGAATTGGTTTTTAATAACGTAAAAGTTCCTAAAGAAAATCTTTTACCAAATGTAGAAGGTTTGAAAGGTCCTCTTTCTTGTTTAAATTCAGCGCGTTACGGGATTTCTTGGGGAGTAATTGGTGCAGCAATTGATTGCTATTGTACTGCTGTTCAGTATTCTAAAGAAAGAACACAGTTCGGAAAACCAATTGCAAGTTTCCAACTTCAACAGAAAAAATTAGCAGAATTTTTAACTGAAATTACAAAAGCGCAATTGCTTTGCTGGAGATTAGGAACATTGAAAAATGATCACAAAGCTACTCCTGCTCAAATTTCTATGGCGAAGAGAAATAACGTGAGAATGGCGATTAACATAGCAAGAGAATCTCGTCAAATTCTTGGAGGAATGGGAATTATGGGAGAATTCCCAATGATGCGTCACGCTGCCAACTTAGAATCTGTAATCACTTACGAAGGAACAGAAGACGTTCACTTGCTCATCACGGGTCTTGATATTACAGGAATTAACGCATTTTCTTAACAAAAAATATATTTTATAGGGACAAATCTTGATTTGTCCCTACTTTTTAAATTTATAATGAAAACCATCAACATACCATTACCTAAAATAGGAGAATCTACTACCGAAGCCAAAATTGTAGAATGGCTGAAAAAACCTGGAGATTTCATCAAACGAGATGAACTTTTTGCCGTAATTGGAACAGATAAAGTAGATTCGGAAATTTTCTCAGAATACGAAGGAACTCTGATAGAAATTCTTGTAAAAGAAAGCGAAGAAGTTTCTGTAGGAACTCATATTTGTACAATGGAAGTTGATGATGCTGTTGAAGAAAATTCGGGTGTCAATCTGATTGAAGCAAAGCGTAATGAAGAATCTTTAGAAGATATTTCGACTCCATTACATTCCGCTCAAAACGACAAAATTCAACTCACACCTCGAAACTCGGAACTCGTATCTTTCCTTTCTCCAGTGGTAAGAAAAATGGCTGCAGAAAACGGCTTGAGTTTAGAAGATTTACAAAAAATTAATGGAACTGGCGAAAACGGAAGAATCAGAAAACAAGACTTAGAATATTTCTTAAAACCAAGAAAACAAAATACTTCTACTCCATTTGTTGAAGAAAAACTTCAACTCAAAGTAGAACTTGTGGAAGCTTTAGAACCACTTTCTAAAATGCGTAAAGTCATCGCCGAAAATATGGAAAAATCTTGGCGAAGTATTCCTCACGTTACTACTTTTATGGATGTAAATGCGACAAGATTGGTGGCTTATCGCGAAGAAAATAAAGAAAAATTTCTACAAGAAAATGCAGCTAAACTTACTTATACACATTTAATTATGAAAGCGGTGATAGATGCAATTAAGGTCTATCCTACTCTAAATTCTTGGTTTAATAATGAAGAATTGTTAGAAAAGAAAAATATCAATTTAGGTTTTGCAGCAGCACTTCCTGACGGTAATCTCATCGTTCCGAATATTAAAAATGCACAGAATTTATCGGTTATAGAAATTGCTCAACAAGTTTCTGAAATAGGAACCAGAGCTAAAAATGGAAAACTAAAACCAGATGACATTCAAGATACCACTTTTACGGTTTCTAACACGGGAATGTTCGGTTCAGAAAGCGGAACGCCTATTATTTCCAGACCGCAAGTTGCAGTTCTCGCTTTGGGAAATATTCTTAGAAGAGCTTGGATTGTTGATGAAAACGGAGAAGAAAAAATTCTGCCTCAATCAGTGATGACTTTGTCTTTAAGCTATGACCACAGAATTGTAGATGGCGCTCTTGCCTCGAAATTCTTAACAGAGATTAAAAAAAATATGGAGCGTTATTAAACGCTCCATTTTATTTGTTGATTATATTTTTTATCAATTCCAACTTTCATGAACTTTTTCTGTAAATGGAATTTCTGGATTGAGAATTTCTAGAATCAAGTTTTTCACAGAAACCAAGGAATCTTCAAAATTGCCTTTAACAAATTCTACGTTCTGTACTCCATTATTCACTTCCGCAAAACTCCAAATTCCCGTTTTTATTTCACGATTTTTAAACTCACCTATTTGTGAAATACAGTATTGATACATACACAATTGCATTGCTTGTTTGTATTTGTCTTCAAAGAAAAGAGTTTCAAGATTAGCTTCTTCAATTTTGATTTTCAAGTTTTTAGGTTTCGCAGTTTTATAATCAATGATTCTTAAAGTTCCGTTGAGAATATCAATTCTGTCTATAAATCCATAGAAAATCACTTCATTATTGTCATCAATTTTAAAAGGAATATTCTCAATTTTTCTTTCTAAAGCTACAATTTCTAGCGCATTTCCGTTTTTAACCAGTTCTAAATCATAATTCAAAACAGATTCTACTACTCTTTTGGCAATTTGTTTGTGAACGAAATTCATTCCTTTTTCGTAGAATTCTGGTTGATGTTTGAGTCTTTCAATGGCTTTGTCAATTGATTCATCTACTTGTTGAAGTAAAATTTCTAAATCATTAACTTTTAATATTTTACCGATTATTTTTCCGTATAAATATTCTAAAGCATTATGAACTAAAGTTCCATAATTACGTTGAGAAAGTTCTTCTTCAATTTCTGTAGTTTCTCTGTTGTTGAGAATTTTATCCAAATAAAAATCAATAGGATTATAAAGATAGGTTACCAAATGTGACGGCGAAACTTTCTGCTTCCATTCTTCTAATTTTTCAAGAACAGCAGTTGTTTTTTCAATCGTAATCGGTTCTTGATTAATGGGTTCAGAAGTATTTTCGATAATGATATGCTCTATTTTATGCTGAGATTCCATCTCAATTTGGGTAATGAATCTCGTTTTTTCTCCTGTATTTACGCCAGAACCAAGAGCATTGTAAAGCAGATAAATATTTTTGGCATTTTGTAAAAATCGGTAAAAGTGATAGGCATAAATTCCATCATTTTCTAAGAAAGTATGCAGATTAAACTGCTTTCTTACATCAAACGGTAGATAAGTGTTTTGTGAATTTCCGAGCGGTAATTTTCCTTCATTGGCAGAAAGAAGAATGATATTTTCAAAATTCAACAATCTGGTTTCCAAAAGTCCCATCAATTGTAAACCTTCTAAAGGTTCTCCCACAAAATCTATTGATTCTGAATTGATGAGTTGATTAATCAAAACTTCCAATGTTTCAATTTTTACTTGATATTGATATGGAGAAAGTTGATTCTTGATGATGATAAAACTCTTCTCAAAATGAGAAATGTTTTCATATTGTACATTATCTATTTCATTGTATTTTAAATTTTTACAAAAATCAATTAAAGTATTGAGTAAAGTTTCAGCGTCTTGTTTTTCAAACAAATTATAGAAAGAAAGTCCGTTCAATAATTCGCTTAATTGCTTTCTAGAAATATAAACAATGTTTCTTTCTTCTAAGGTTGCAACGAAGTTTTTGATGATATTTTCGTCTTGTGCATTTTTTGGAAGCTCATCTAAAATCGGCAAAATATCATTGTAATAGTACGAAGAAGCATTTTTTTCTAGTTGTTTATGAAGATGAAACAGTTTTTTCATCGCATTTGAAAATGCCAAATTTTTCAACGGAAAGCCCATTGTAATGTTCAGTTTTTCAACAGATGCGAGAGAATCTAACGCAGCAGGAAGCAAATTTTCATCTAATAAAACTACCGCAGTATTCTGATAATCAGAGTTTTCTGTATGTATTTCTGAAAGAATTTCTGGCAAAACTTTGGTTTGAGCAATATTTCCTGAAACCTCATAAACTTTTATATTTTTAGGTTCATTGAATTCATTTTCAATCCAGTTGAAATTTCTAGAATCATTGAATTCTTTCCAAGTTTTGTATTCGCGAAGAAACTTTCCTGCTTCTTGTCTTTCGTCATGGAAATAGTATTCATCTGCATGAAAGAAAATATCTGCTTTGTCCCATTGTAAAAGGGTTCTGACTAATTTTTCTTCAACGGGAGTAAAAGAGTTAAACCCAATAAAAACGGCTCTAAGATTGAAATTTTTGCAATAATTTTCTAAATTTTCTTTGGTGTAAAGATGAATCATTCCCGAAGTAACCAATTGCTGTTCCTCTAATTTTTCTTGTAAAAAAGGAAGAAAAGCATTCATTTTTCTCCAAAAATTGAGATTTCTCTTTCTAGCGCCTTCTTCATCGCCCAGATTTTCGCCCCAGTTTTTGATGCGTTCTTCAGCAAGCATCCATTCCAGAATTTCTTTATCATTTCCATGGAATTTCAACATATCATCCCAATCTTTTTGCAATGTAGGGAACCATTTTAGAAATGTAGCAAGATCTTCATCTTGATAAAGTTGAGTATAGGTTTGATAGGCAAAAAGCCAAAGTGCAATGCCTTTGATTTCTTGTTTTTGACTGATTTTATGCACCAACTCATCAATGGTAAAAAACTCTGGAAGAATACCATTATAATTGAGTTCTTTAAGAATTTCTTTGATGAAAACTACAGGTCTTTTTCCTGGAATTACCAATGAAAAATCAGATAAATCTTTAGATTTATCAAGCAAATTGGTTATGGTTTTTTTTAGAAATTTCATGCTTAAAAAATTGAAATTCCCAGTTTGGTTGTGAGCAGTTCCAGAGCATACATTCCTGCTTCTGAATTTCCTTTTTCATTTAATCTTGGGCTCCAAGTTGCCACCGAAAATTTTCTGGGTAAAACGGCTACAATTGCACCGCCAATTCCACTTTTTCCGGGCAATCCTACTTTGTAAGCAAATTCTCCGGATTCATCATAAAAACCGCATGTTAACATTAATGCATTAAGTCTTTTTATCTGACTTTTATTTAAAATGGTTTTACCAGATTTGGTTTTTCCTTCGTTGGCCAAAAAATAAAAAGCGTGAGCTAATTCTTCGCAAGTCATTTCTACAGAACACTGATGAAAATAAAAATCCAGAACGTCTTCTACCTTGTTTTCGATATTTCCAAATGATTTCAAAAAATTACCAAGCGCAAAATTTCTGTAGCCTGTTTGCTTTTCAGAAAGGGCAACTTTTTGGTTAAACTGAATGTTTTTTTTGCCTGAAATTTCTCTGATAAATTCTAAAAAATCTTCTTTTGGATTTTTAAGATGAGACAGTAAAATGTCTGCAATAACTATTGCACCTGCATTTATAAAAGGATTTCTGGGAATTCCTTTTTCGTTTTCTAATTGCACCAAAGAATTAAATGCGTTACCAGAAGGTTCTACATTTACACGCTGCCAAATTTTTTCGCCTAAAATAGAAAATGCCAAACACAGCGTGAAGACTTTTGAAACACTTTGTATAGAAATTTTTTCCTGAAAATCTCCTTTGCCAAATTCTGTTCCTTCATGTGTAGAAATGAAAATTCCAAACTTATCCGGACTGATATTTTTAAGTTCTGGTATAGAAGCCGATACTTCTCCTATTTTAGGAAATTCTTGTCTTTCTACATATATTTCTTCTATGGTTTTTTGGTAATTCATTAGTTTTTATAGCGTTCTAGTTTTTTGAGTTCAGTTTTAATTTCTGCATCTAGCTCATTTTGTTTTTCGGCGTTGGTTCCACGTTTGGTAATGTTATCATAATAGTTTTGATAATCGAGAAATTCACCATACATTACCTGATAAATCAACTTAAATTTCAATTGGTAATCTTTCTCCGTCTTTACATTTTCTAGAAATTCTTTTCTCAGTTTTCTAGTGTAAATTTCGGCAATATCAAAATGGCCTTGTTCATGATTGATATTGAGATTTTTGGTTTTAATAGGATGCTTCCACGATTTGCTTGGGTCAAAAGTAGCATCTATTCTCACCTTCATTTTATTATTGGCTTTGTCTTTAAAAGCGGTGTAACTTAGTCCACAAGAAGAATAACTAACAATAGTGCTGTCACTTTTCATTTTGTTTTCTGGTGATTTAAAAAGGCTCCAATTAAGTTTTGTTCCTTCTTTCCAGACTAATTTTTGAGAAAAAACAGTTAAAAAACAAAACAATAAAATAAGGCTAAAAATCTTCTTCATACTACTCTACTACAATTGTTTTCTCAATCCAAATGTTTTGATTGCTGCTGTCTTTTCCGTTCCAAAATTTGAAAGTGTAAATACCTTTTTCTTCAGGTCTAAAATTGAAACCATTCACTCCAACTCTTGTTGCTTGAGTACAAGTTCCGTTAATGGTGTAAGAATATGCTACCACATTTCTTTCTAAACCGTTTCTGATGTAATCATATCCAAAAAAATCATCACAAGCGCTAGGATAAGTAGAATATGTTTTGATGGTTTGAATGGTGAAAACATCCATTGTATCTTGTGCAATTTTCACACTATCTATCTTGATAGATTCTACATTTTGTATTTCGTCTTCGTCATTTCTATCACAAGAAACAGCGATAAATCCAGCTAATAAAGCGATTACACTGAGGTTAAAAATTCTCTTCATTGATTTTAGTTTTTATGAATTAAAATTTCCTTTTGATAAATATACTACTTTTTTAGTGTCAAAAAATTCTTCTTCGAATTGGTCTTTCAGATTGTAAATTTCACATTTTATTCCAGCAAGTTCTTCTCCTAGATCTCCACCTTTTAAGTATAAAACGCCGTTGTGTTTTGGGTTAAATTGTTCTTTTTCGAATTTTCCTTTTAACCAACGCAAGAAAACAGGCATTTGAGTAACTGCTCTGCTCACTACAAAATGGAATTTGTCTTTTATTTTTTCGGCTCTTTCGTGATAGGCTTTTACATTTTTTAATCCAAGACTTTCAGCAACTGCATTCACTACCGTAATTTTTTTGCCAATAGAATCTACCAAAGTAAATTCTACATTCGGAAATAAAATCGCCAAAGGAATTCCCGGAAAACCACCACCAGTTCCTATGTCTAGAACTTTGGTTCCATCTGCAAATTCCATAATTTTTGCAATTCCCAATGAATGGAGAACGTGTCTTTCGTAGAATTCATCAATATCTTTTCTCGAAATCACGTTAATTTTTTCGTTCCATTCTTTATAAAGCGTTTCAAGCTGTTGGAACTGATATTTTTGTTCGTCTGTTAAATTTGGGAAATATTTTAAAATAATTTCTGAAGACATATGCGTTCTAATATTTCAACAAAAATAAAGAATTTATCGCGGAAATCTTTCGGAATTTATACTTTAAAATTTATCTTTGCTAAAAATCGTAAAAATGAATAAACTGTCAGATAGATTAAACAGATTAAGTTATTCTCAAACTTTCGTAATGAGCAATAAAGCCCGTGAAATGAAAGCTGCGGGAATAGATGTGATTTCGTTAACTCTTGGTGAACCAGATTTTGATGTTCCTGCGAATATCAAACAAGCTGCTTTTGATGCCATTAATCAAAATTTCTCTCATTATTCGCCTGTTCCAGGATTTTTAGAATTGAGACAAGCGATTGCTAAAAAGCTGAAAAGAGATAATCATCTGGATTATAAGCCGACTCAAATTTGTGTTTCAAACGGTGCAAAACAGTCTATTCTTAATGTTTTAGCAGCAGTAGTAAATGATGGTGACGAAGTTATTTTACCAGCTCCTTATTGGGTTTCTTACGACGAAATGGTGAAAATGATGGGCGGAACTTCTGTTTTTATTGAAACGAATATTGACACAGAGTTTAAAATGACGGCTGAACAACTAGAAGCAGCGATTACTCCAAAAACCAAAGTGATTCTTTACAGTTCGCCTTGTAATCCTTCTGGAAGTTATTATACTAAAGACGAACTAGAAAAAATAGCCAACGTAGTGGCGAAATATCCTTATGTGACGATTATTTCTGATGAAATCTACGAATACATCAATTACGATGGAAAACACACTTCTATTGCAGAATTCCCACAAGTTTATGAACAAACTGCAGTAATCAACGGAATGTCTAAAGCTTTTGCAATGACCGGTTGGAGAATTGGTTATAGCGCTTGTCCAGAATGGTTAGCCAAAGCTTGTGATAAAGTTCAAGGACAGATGACTTCTGGCGCGAATACGGTTGCGCAAAGAGCTTCGATTACAGGATTAGAAACAGATCCGAGTGAATATCATTTTATGGTAGAAAGTTTTGAAAAACGAAGAAATTTGGTTTTTGAATTGATAAAAGATATTCCAGGATTTAAAGTTAATTTGCCAAAAGCAGCATTCTACTTCTTCCCAGATATTTCTTATTACATCGGGAAAACCATTGACGGTGTTCTCATCAATAATTCTGATGATTTTGCGATGTTTTTATTAGAAAAATCGCATGTAGCTTGTGTAGGAGGCGTAAGTTTTGGTGATGCTAATTGTATCAGATTCTCTTATGCAGCTTCTGAAGAAGAATTAAAAGAAGCGATGAGTAGAATTAAAAAAGCTTTAACAGAAGCAGAAATTCATTAACAAATTTTTAAAAATATCTTTAAAATCTTCAGTCAAAAGCTGAAGATTTTTTGCTTTTTAGGAGTCATAGAAAAAAATTATCGGTTTCTCATTTTAAAAATTTTAAAATTGATTAATTTTGCAGTCTGAAAATATAATAGTAAAAAACAACAAAAAAATGGCATTAGTAGGAAGAAAATTTCCAAATGTAACGGTAGACGCAATCTCTAAATCAGGAGAAAATTTAAGAATTAACGTACTAGAAGAAGCAGTAAAAAATCAATCAAAAGTTTTATTATTTTGGTATCCAAAAGACTTTACTTTTGTTTGTCCAACAGAATTACACGCTTTTCAAGCTGCTTTAGAAGAATTTAAAAACAGAAACACTATGGTTATTGGTGCTTCTTGTGACACAAACGAGGTACACTTCGCATGGTTATCTACTCCAAAAAATATGGGAGGAATCGAAGGAGTGACTTATCCACTTTTAGCTGATACACACAGACAATTGGCTAATATTTTAGGAATTGTAGACCAAGATTTCGAATATGATGAAGAAGGAAACGAAACTTTTTCTGGGTCTAATGTAACGTACAGAGCGACTTATTTAATTGATGAAGAAGGAAAGGTTTTCCACGAAAGCGTAAATGATATGCCTCTTGGAAGAAACGTAGCTGAATATTTAAGATTAATTGATGCGTACACTCACGTTCAAAAATACGGAGAAGTTTGTCCAGCAAACTGGCAAGAAGGTAAAGCAGCAATGAATGCTACTAGATCTGCAACTGCAGAATATCTTAGCCAAAACTAAAATATTAAAATACAATTAATACCAAAGCAGAACATTTTGTTCTGCTTTTTTTGTAAATTTACTTGTTCAAAAATGTATGAAATGACTAAAAATGTAAGGTTGCTTTCTCCTCAAAAAACAATAGCGCTTATTGCTCACGACCATAAAAAAGATGAATTACTTGAATGGGTAAAAAAACACAGTGAAGTGATTCAGCAACATCAATTAATTGCTACGGGAACCACG
This sequence comes from uncultured Cloacibacterium sp., assembly GCA_964530915.1. Classification (GTDB taxonomy): domain Bacteria; phylum Bacteroidota; class Bacteroidia; order Flavobacteriales; family Weeksellaceae; genus Cloacibacterium. The sequence goes on from CAZHCK010000020.1 coordinate 15,625, forward strand.
GGAAAATTGATAGAAAATGAATTGGGAGTTCCTGTTCACAGAGTAATGAGTGGCCCACTTGGTGGAGATCAACAGTTGGGAGCGATGATTGCCGAAGGTAAAATAGATATCGTAATTTTCTTTTGGGATCCTATGGAAGCACAGCCTCATGATCCAGATGTGAAGGCTTTTTTAAGAATCTGTGCCGTTTGGAATATTATCGTAGCATGTGATGCATCTACCGCAGATTTTATTCTGACTTCGCCTTTCATGCATACAGAATATGCAGTGGAAATTCCTGATTATAAAGTATATTTAAATAGAAATATAGAAAAAGGAATTTCATAAAAATAAAAAAGCCCTAAAATTCGGGCTCTCATTATCAATATTTAATCTCTGTTTTTATCGGTGATTCTTTTTGTGCTTAAATTTTCTTTTTTTGCCGTGTTCATCATAATAATAACGATCATTCTTTTGTTGACCCGGCGCGAAAACTTTAGCAGACTTGGTTCCATAGACTTTTTTCATGTGTCCAGGAGGTAAATTTTGGGGTCTGTCATCTACGATGATTACAGTAGAAGAACCGCTTCTAATTAAAACACCATTTCGGTAAACATCACCATTGGGTGCTCTATAAATTTCGCCTTGTCTGTAAACTCTACCATCTGGAGCTCTATAAACTCTTCCATTATCTCCGTAAACATTACTAGAACCACAAGAAACTACAGTAATCGTGAGTGCTAAAGCGCCGAATATTTTAAATATATTTTTCATTTCTTTAAGATTTTGGGGTTGATACTTTCTTTAAAACAAAAGCTTTGCCAAAATCTTATTTCTTATGAAAACTTTAACGTTTTTAGAATTTATGGGTTCTTCTTTCTAAAAGAATTACATCTCTCCAAATTCCGTTCATTTCAGCGATTTTTTCTCTTCTTCCAATGATTCTGAAGCCTAATTTTTCATGAATTTTAATACTCGCTACATTTTCTGGAAAAATACCAGATTGTAAAGTCCAAAAATGATGTTCTTCGGTTTCTTCAATTAATTTATGGAGTAACATTTCGCCAAATCCTTTTCCATGAACTGAATTATCGAGATAAATGCTTACTTCTGCTACACCTTTATAGCAAACTCTTGCAGAAATTGGTTGAATAGCAGCCCAACCTTGCACTACTCCATTTTCGTCTTCTAAAATCAATCTACAAACTTTGAAATATTTATTGTCCCAAGTTTCCCAACTTGGAACCTCTTTGTCAAAAGTAGCATTGCCGCCATCAATTCCCTGTTTGAAAATTTCTAAAACTCTCGTTCCATCTTCTGGAAGCATTTCACGGATTTGGTAGTTCATATTCTTTTGAGTATTGTTTTAAAATTTAATTTTTGAAAGAGATTTTTTGATTTTATGTTCTATTTCGTCTTTATTATCAATGGTTGTGGCAATAAGCGCTCCAGCTATAAAACCTCCAAAATTAGCGGCGTTATTTATGAATTCATAACCTGCAATTCCCAAAACTGCGACATATAAACTTCCATTGACTAAGTCTTTAATGATATTGGTAGGAATCACTTCTTTATGTTTAAAAACAATAACGATTAAAAATCCCAAAATTCCTAAAACAGCACTAGAAGCACCATAGGAAATCTCTTGCGGAAGGATAATAACACTTGATAAACCTCCTACTATTCCTGTAACTGCGAAGATGAGAATGAATAATGATAGGTTATAAAACTGAAAAAATATTCTAGATAAAAAATACAATGCGCCAAAGATTGCACTGATGTGCAACATGTTGTAATGTACAAATAGGTATGTTAACAACCTTTCGTATTCTCCTAAATCTAATCTACTTTTTATGAGTGCAAATTCATTTACAAAATCAAATTGAGTGGATTTTCCCAATGTTAGAATTTCTTGGAAGCCAAAACTTAATGCTAGAATGGATGGAATTAAATATGCAAGAAATTTTGTATTAGATTTTTGTAACCAAAAGCTAAAAATAGAATTCTCAATAAATTTTTGATGTTTTTGGGCACTGATATCATTAAGATTTCTATAATCAAAAAACATTTGGGTAACCGGGAAAATTCCCCCGATAATGATGAATAATTTTAGCTCTTTAATATCAATTTCTTTAACAAAATAATGATAAGCCAAAGTGCCTATTAAAATAACAATAAGCCATAAAAATGAATTTTTAAATTTTTTCTTTTCGGTACTGTTAATAATCTCTTGATGTTTTCTTTCGGAACCAAAAAGCTTAAAATTTTCGTCTTCTTTGAACTTGATGTATAAAATTTCTTTTAAATCGGTGTCACTGATGTAGGTCATTAAATCTCTTTCTGTAGAGAAAAACATAGGTGTCCTGAATTCATGTAAAAAGATGCCGTAATCATCTTTAATTTCAAATTTTTTGTTTTGTAAAAATTCTGTCCAAACGCTCATTATGGTTATTAGTTTTGAGTTTTAGTTATTATTCCATTTCCTTTTTCAAAAATTTAGCAGTCAAAGATTTTTTTGATTTTATCAATTCTTCAGGAGTTCCCGTTGCGATGATTTCGCCACCGTGTTTTCCACCTTCTGGACCTATGTCTATAATGTGATCTGCTAATTTAATGACATCTAAATTATGTTCAATAATAATAAAAGAATTGCCTAATTCTACCAACTGATTGATGGCTTCCATCAAGATTTTTACATCTTCAAAGTGCAAACCTGTTGTAGGTTCATCTAGAATATAAAGCGTGTTTCCTGTTTGTTTTTTGGCAAGTTCTGTTGCTAGTTTTATACGTTGAGCTTCTCCTCCACTTAACGTGGTAGATTGTTGTCCCAAAGTAATATATCCCAAACCAACATCCTGTAAAGTCTTTACTTTTGCATAAATTTTTGGAATTGGTTGGAAGAAATCTACCGCTTCATCAATGGTCATTTCCAAAACATCAGAAATTGATTTTCCTTTGTAGCGAACTTCCAAAGTTTCTCTGTTGAAACGTTTTCCGTTACAGGTTTCGCAATGCACGTAAACATCAGGTAAAAAGTTCATTTCTATGACTTTTAAACCGCCACCTTGACACGTTTCGCATCTTCCACCTTTTACGTTGAAAGAGAATCTTCCTGCTTTATAACCACGAATTTTAGATTCTGGCAATTCTGCAAAAAGATTTCTAATATCGGTGAACATTCCGGTGTAAGTTGCAGGATTAGAACGTGGTGTTCTTCCAATAGGAGTTTGGTCTACATCTACAATTTTGTCGATATTTTCGATACCTTCAAATTTTTTATAAGGCAAAGGTTCTTGAACCGCTCTGTAAAAATGTTTGTTGAGAATTGGATAAAGCGTTCCATTAATCAAAGAAGATTTTCCACTTCCTGAAATTCCTGTTACTACTACCAATTTTCCTAAAGGAACTTCTAGGTTTACGTTTTTCAGGTTATTTCCTGTTGCACCTTTTAATTTTAGGAATTTTCCGTTTCCTTTTCTTCTTTCTTTAGGGATTTCTATGCTTCTTTTTCCCGTGAGATAATCTGCCGTGATTGTATTGGCTTTGATTAAATCTTTAGGTTTTCCTTGCCAAAGAATTTCGCCGCCGTGTTTTCCAGCTCTAGGACCGATATCGAGAACGTAATCAGCTTCCAGAATCATATCTTTATCATGTTCTACTACGAGAACAGAATTGCCAATATCACGAAGATTTTTCAATGAATTGATGAGTCTTTCGTTGTCTCTTTGATGTAAACCAATGCTTGGTTCATCTAAAATATACAATACATTTACGAGTTGAGAACCAATTTGCGTAGCGAGTCTTATTCTCTGTGATTCGCCACCTGAAAGCGTTCTAGAACTTCTACTCAAGCTTAAATAATCTAAACCAACGTCTAATAAAAACTGCAATCTGGTTTCTATTTCTTTTAGAATTTCGTTGGCAATAATTTTATTTTTTTCGCTGAATTTTTCTTTAACCTCTTGAATCCAATCTTTCAAATCCAATAAACTCAAAGCATTGATTTCAGCAATGTTTTTTCCATCAATTTTAAAAGCCAAACTGCTTTTTTGAAGTCTCGCTCCATTGCATTCTGGACAAGTTTCTTCGGTGGTAAATTGTCTTTCAAGTACTACTGCATCATAGTTTTCTTTATCTTCAATCACTTGACTGAGATAAGGAACTAAACCTTCAAAATTGATTTTTATTTTCTTAGAAATTCCAGCATATTTTAAATCAGCAGTAAATTCTTTTTGACAACCGTAGTAAATATAATCTACAGCTTCACGAGGAATTTCATTGAAAGAAGTATTTAAACCTAACCCGAAAATCTCTAAAATATTTTTAATTTGAGTGAGAAGCCATTTGTTTCCCTTCAAAACTTCCAGAGGTAATAATGCGCCTTGATTGATAGAAAAATTTGGATTTTCCACCAAAAATTCTTCATTGATTTTTTTGATGGTTCCGAGACCTTTACAAGTTGGGCAACTTCCCTTTGGTGAGTTGAAAGAAAACGTGTTAGGCTCTGGAATAGGCAAAGCATTTCCGCTGTGTGCATCCATCAAATTTTTAGAAAAATATTGATAGTCTGTTGCGCCTAATTTCTGAATCATTACTACTCCTTCTCCGATTTGCAAAGCTGTTTTCAGAGATTTTGCCATTCTGCTTTCTGTAGCATTTTCGCCGATAATCCATCGGTCTATCACCACTTCTATATCGTGGGTTTTATAACGGTCAAGTTTTAAATCGTATTCTATATCTTGTAATTCTCCATCAATTCTGGCTTGAGAATAACCTTTTTTCGACAACTGCACAAAAAGTTCGTGATAATGCCCTTTTCTAGAACGAATGACAGGTGCTAAAAGCAAAACTTTTTCACCTTTATAATTTTCTTTGATGGTTTCCAGAATTTGTTCTTCCGTGTAGCTTACCATTTTTTGACCAGTTTCCAAAGAATACGCATCTGAAACTCTAGCGAAAAGCAAACGCAGAAAATCATACAATTCTGTCACGGTACCCACTGTAGAACGTGGATTTTTATTGGTAGTCTTTTGTTCGATTGCAATTACTGGAGAAAGTCCTTCAATTTTATCTACATCTGGACGCTCTAAACCGCCCAAAAACTGACGAGCATATGCAGAAAATGTTTCTATATAACGTCTTTGTCCTTCTGCAAAAATGGTGTCAAAAGCCAAAGAAGATTTCCCAGAACCCGAAAGTCCCGTAATGGTAACCAATTCATTTCTAGGGATTTTAACATTGATGTTTTTAAGATTGTGTTCTCTAGCTCCGTATATTTCGATGTATTCTTTTTCTGTACTCATAATGTCAATCTCGTCAAAAAATCAAGACTTACAAAAATACGGAATTATTCTCTGATAAAGTTTATCAATTTTAAGATTTACTTACAAAAAAAGAACCCCAAATTTGAGGTTCTTGTGAATATATTTTCTAAAGATTTACAAAGTTTCTTTGTCTGATATTTTGTTGAATTTCAAAAATCTAATGAAGAACAATCCTAAAGCAAAGAAAACCGACATAGAAAGCGCCGCAAATCTCATTCCTGAAGTGGTAGGTAATTGCAGTGAACATTCTTGAGAGAAGAATAATCTAATTGCATCATAATTATCAATCAATAGAGCAAAAATAAATGTTCCTAAGATAATCGCAATTTTTTCTAACACATCATAAAAGCTGAAATACGTAGTATTATCCATAGAATCTTTCGGTAAAAGTCTACTGTATGTAGAACGAGACATAGACTGAATACCTCCCATTACTAAACCGATGATGGCTGCAATTCCGTAAAATTGATATTCTACATTTGGATTTTCTTTTTTGAGGAAATAAGCAGAAAGACAAGCGAAAATCCATAAAATAATGGTGATACTGATGACATTTTTATTGCCTATTCTTTTTGATAATCTCGAGAAGAAAATTGCACCAATAATGGCTTCAATTTGAATCAATAATAAGGTCATAATCAGTTTTCCTTGGTCAAGGTTGATTTCGCTTTTTCCGAATAATGTAGCCATTAAGAAAATGGTCTGCATTCCCACACTATAAAAGAAGAAACTTGCTAAAAAATACTTAAGATTAGCGGTTCTAAATAATTGTGCACCAACTTTATATAACTCTCTGAAGCTTTCTTTTACAATTTCAATGTAGAAGATAATATTATCTTTTAAAACTTCTACAAAGCCACCATTTGATTTATGACTTTTGAAAATATTTTTTAAATTCAGCAATACTAAATCTTTAGGCAATTGGTCTTTTACTTCACCAAATTGAGGTAAATGTTTGAAGGTGTATTGAGAGAATCCAAACCACCAAGCTCCTGTGAATAAGAATGAAATTCTAGTGTATAAAAGTGCTTCTTTTGGGGTGTCTGCAAAAAACATAATCAATGCTAAACAGATCACCACTAAAATTACAGAACCAATGTAACCATAAACGTAACCTTTTGCGGAAAGTGCATCTTGCTTGTCTGGTGTAGCAATATCTGGTAAAAATGAATTGTAGAAAACCAAACTTCCCCAGAATCCTACACTCGCAGTAATACTGAAAAGCAATCCTAAAAAAACGTTATTCATATTGGTAAACATAGCCAATCCCATACAAGAAGTTGCGCCTAAATAGGCGAAAAATTGTAAGAAAGACTTTTTATTTCCAATGGTGTCTGCCAAAGATGATAAAATCGGCGAAAGAATAACCACAATCAAAAACGAAATCGTTAGAGAATAGCCATAAACTGCATCTGGTTGATAATCTTTTCCGAAAATATTAATCATATTTCTCACAGGAACTTTTATCCATTTTCCTGTTTCAGTTACGTACTCGCTTTTTTCATAAGCAGTAGTAATAATAGAATAGTAAATAGGAAAAATGGTAGAGGTAATTACCAGTGAATAAACAGAATTCGCCCAATCGTAGAAAGCCCAAGCTTTCATGATTTTAGGGTTGTTTTTGATATTTTGTTTCATAGTTTTTTCCGTAATAGGGAATTATTACACAAAAATAAAAAAACCATTAAGAAATTGACTAAAAAATCAATAAATCTTAATGGTTAATCATTTGTAAGATGAGAAAATTATAAATTCTCAATCACAATTGCAGAAGCACCACCTCCTCCGTTACAGATTGCAGCAGCACCATATTTACCATTGTTTTGCTTTAAAACATTAATTAGCGTAACGATAATTCTAGCACCAGAACTTCCTAGAGGATGTCCTAATGAAACGGCACCACCATTTACATTTACCTTAGATTCGTCTAAACCTAAAATTTTATTGTTGGCTAAACCAACTACTGAAAAGGCTTCATTAAACTCGAAGAAATCAATGTCAGAAACTTCTAAACCAGCTTTTTTAAGAGCAATTGGTAATGCTTTTGAAGGAGCTGTAGTAAACCATTCTGGTTCGTGTGCAGCATCTGCATAAGAAACGATTTTTGCCAAAGGTTTTAAGCCTAATTCTTCCATTTTTTCTTTTGACATTAAAACCAATGCAGAAGCACCATCATTTAATGGAGAAGCATTCGCAGCAGTTACGGTTCCATTTTCTTTTTGGAAAACGGTAGGCAAAGTTCCGATTCTGTCAAAATTTACATTTTTATATTCTTCGTCTTCTGCGAAAATAATGGGTTCTCCTTTTCTCTGTGGAATTTCTACAGGAACGATTTCCTCTTTAAACTTACCAGAAGCCCAAGCTTCTGCACTTCTTTTATAAGACTGAATCGCGAAGTTGTCTTGATCTTCTCTTGAGAATTCATATTCTGCTGCACATTTTTCTGCACAAACTCCCATGTGGATTTTGTTGTAAACATCAGTCAACCCGTCAACTAACATTCCGTCTTGCATTTTAACATCTCCCAATTTTACAGCATTTCTCGCGCTATAATAATGAGGAACTTGGCTCATGTTTTCCATTCCACCCGCTACAATTACGTCTTGGTCACCAGATTTAATAGATTGTGAAGCCATCATTACGGCTTTCATCCCAGAAGCACATACTTTATTGATAGTAGTAGAAGGTGTTTCGTTTGATAAACCAGCGCCTAATGCAGCTTGACGAGCAGGAGCTTGACCTTCTCCAGCTTGTAAAACATTACCCATATAAACTTCTTGAACGTGTTTTGCGTCAAGATTAATTTTGTCTAACGCTCCTTTGATGGCAATTGAACCTAATTTAGGGGCAGGAATGCTAGATAAACTTCCTAGAAAACTTCCCATAGGTGTTCTTGCTGCTGAAACGATAAATACTTCTTTCATGATATTTAATAGAGATTTAAATTTTAAAATTCTTTTCGCCAAAGTACAAAAAAAAACACACTTTTTAAAAAGTGTGTTTTGTGTTTATAATCAATGATTTAGATTAATGAGATACGTTTCCTATTGCTTCTGGATTGTGCTTGTGTTTAAACATCAAAGCGAAAAGAACAGCAATCACTAAAGCGTAAGCAGCGAAAGCTAACCAAATGTGTGGCCAATCTTTCATCGCAATCTCTTTAGTCAAAGTACCATTTACAATGGAAGAACCTTGTTTCCCTATAAATTCTACAAATTTAGAATTGTCTACTGTAGTATCTAAAAATCCTGCTAAAGAATCTGCGGTAGAGAATTTTTGAGTAAAGAATTTATCAATCGCCCAACCTGCAGAAACGCTTCCAATAATCGCTCCGAAACCATTGGTCATCATCATAAATAAACCTTGAGCTGAAGAACGAATTTTAGAATTGGTATTGGTTTCTACGAAAAGTGAACCAGAAATATTGAAGAAATCAAACGCCATTCCGTAGATAATACATGATAAAATAATCATCCAAAGTCCTGAAGTAGGATTACCAAAACTGAATAAACCAAATCTTAATACCCAAGCAAACATACTCATGAGCATTACGTTTTTGATTCCGTATTTTCTTAAAAAGAAAGGAATTGCAAGGATAAATAATGTTTCAGAAACTTGAGAAATAGACATGATAATAGTAGAATATTTCACTACGAATGAATCTGCGTATTTTGGGAAATTCTCGAATTCACTTAAAAATACATCTCCATAAGCATTGGTTAACTGTAAAGCTCCTCCTAAAAACATTGAGAAAATGAAGAAAAGAGCCATTTTATAGTTTCCAAAAAGTTTGAATGCGTTTAGGCCTAGAACTTCTACTAATGAAGAGTCTTTAGAAATTAATTTTTGAGGTTTACAAGCAGGTAATGCAAATGAATATAAACCAAGTAAAACTGCTACTGCACCTGCAATGTAAAATTGAAATTCTGAAGCTTTATTTCCAGATAAATTAGTAATCCACATCGCTACGATGAAGCCAATTGTTCCCCAAACTCTAATCGGTGGAAAATCTTTTACCACGTCATAATTATTGCTTTTAAGTAAAGTATAAGAAATAGAGTTTGCTAGTGCAATTGTAGGCATGTAAAATACCATCGCAAGAAGCATCACTGCAAAAAATGTATCTGGTGTGGTTACTTGAGGTAAATAAAACAGAACCGCAGCGTATAAAATATGCAGAATTCCATAAATTCTCTCAGCATTAATCCATCTATCTGCTATAATTCCTACTAAAGTAGGCATGAATACAGAAGCAATTCCCATAGTGCTAAAAACAGCGCCAAACTTTGTTCCATCCCATTGTTTGGTTCCAAACCAATAATTAGCGATGGTGATTAGCCAAGCTCCCCAAACAAAAAATTGTAGAAAACTGAGCAGTGTCAATCTAAATTTAATATTCATAAGTAGTAATTTTTCTTTTACGGTATTTTAGACCGTTGAGTGTTTTCAGAGTTTATTATTTAATTTTAATTTTTAGCGCTAATCAATTTTTTTATTTCGTCTTTTGAGTTCTTCTTGGATTTCCATAGCGGTATCATAATCTTCTTCTCTCACTGCATCGTCTAATAAAATTTGTAATTCTTCTGTACTTAGTTTTTTAAGGTCAGAAGTTTCGCTTTCTGAAGCCTCTTCTGGTTCTGGCAATTCATTGTTATTGTCAATTTCTAGAAGAATTCCAGCTTCGTTCAATACTTGTTCTGTAGTATAGATTGGGGCATCAAAACGTACTGCCATTGCTACTGCATCAGAAGTTCTGGCATCTAAAATAAGTTCTTCTCCGTTTTCTGTATTTTTAAAATTGAGATTAGAGAAGAAAACGCCGTCAATAATTTGATAAATAATTACCGATTCTAGTGTGTAATGCGTAGAATTTACAAATTTGGTGAATAAATCATGCGTGAGTGGACGAGGTGGTCGCAAGTCTTTTTCTAAACCTAAAGAAATAGATTGAGCCTCAAAATTACCAATTACTACAGGTAGTTTTACGCCAGTTTCTTCATGCTCTAGAAGCAGTGCATAAGCTCCAGATTGAGTTTGGCTATAAGATATTCCGCGTATGATTAGTTGTTTATAATCCATGAATACAAATATACTTTAATTTTTAAAATTTAACATTTGATATTTAAAATTTTATCACTGCCTTCAGATGATTTATTTCACAAGTTTTGATGATAAAATTGATTTTGCTTTTTATATAATGAGAAATTCAATTATTCTTCAAAAGAAATAAAAATTTTTGGCTTCTGCAACGACAAAAAAATCCGAGATAAAAATCTCGGATTGATATTTTTAAAAAGGAGGATATTTTAGTGTCCTTTTAATGCTTTAATTTTTTCTGTAAGCGCAGGAATAATTTGGAAAGCATCACCTACTACTCCATAATCAGCAGATTTAAAGAATGGTGCTTCTGCATCATTATTAATCACTACGATAGTTTTAGAAGAGTTTACACCAGCCAAGTGCTGAATAGCACCAGAAATACCTACTGCTATATATAAATTAGGAGCGATGGCTTTACCGGTTTGTCCTACGTGTTCTGAGTGAGATCTCCAACCGATATCAGAAACTGGTTTAGAACATGCGGTAGCTGCACCTAAAACATTAGCTAATTCTTCGATCATTCCCCAGTTTTCAGGACCTTTCATTCCTCTACCAGCAGAAACTACCACTTCAGCTTCTTTAAGGTCTAATTTTCCTGAAGATTTTTCTTGGTTCACTACTGTAAGACCTTCAACAGAAACAGAAACTTCTTTTACTTCTTCAGAACCGGCTACTGGATTTTCTTTTACTCCAAAAGAGTTTTGAGAAACAGTAACCACTACATTTTCACCATGAGCTTTAGCGTCCATAAAAGCTTTTCCAGAGAAAGATTTTCTCTTCGCTTCGAATGGAGAAACAGCAACTGGAGCAGAAACTACATTGGTTAATAATGAAGCATTTTTGATAATTGCAAGCATAGGAGCTACAGAACTAGCATCTGTAGAATGTGGGAAAACTACTACTCCATCTACTACAGTAGCAAGAGCTTCTGCATAAGCTTTTGGATTGAAGCTTTTAAGTGCGTCACTTTTTAGAGTAACCACTTTAGAAGCTCCGTATTTGTAAAGAACATCTGCAGCATCTGTAGGATTAATGCTTACCGCTACTACATCAGTTCCAGACATATCTGCAACTGTTTTTGCGTAAGAAACAGCTTCTAGAGCCGCTTTTTTATATGCTCCTGAAATATTTTCGGTATATACAAAAATTGACATAATTTTTAAAATTTGAGAGTTAAAATTAAAGATTAGAATTAGATAACTTTTGCTTCTTCGTGAAGTAATCTTACCAATTCATCTAGATTATCCGCAGAAACTAGTTTTACTTGAGCTCTTGCTGGAACAGCATCAAAAGATACTGCACTTACTTTAACATCTGTTTCAGTTGGTTCTTTTACTGTTAAAGGTTTAGTTCTAGCAGACATAATTCCTCTCATGTTAGGAATGATAAGGTCTTTTTCTTCTACCATACCTTTTTGACCAGCGATTACAGCAGGAAGTTTAACAGATAATGTTTCTTTTCCTCCTTCAATTTCTCTTACTGCAGTAGCTTCTGCACCGTTTACTTCTAAACCTACGCAAGCGTTTACGAAAGGTCTATTAAGTAATTGAGCAATCATTGCTGGAACTGCAGCACCATTATAATCAATAGATTCTTTACCGCAAAGTACCAAGTCATAACCACCTTCTTCTACAATTTTAGCCAATTCTTTAGCTACGGTAATACTGTCTTGTGGTTCAGCGTTTACTCTTATTGCGTCATTTGCACCAATAGCAAGAGCTTTTCTCATTACAGCTTCAGTAGCTGCATCACCTACAGTAGCGATGGTTACTGTAGCGCCTTGAGATTCTTGTAATTTTACAGCTTTTGTAAGAGCAAATTCGTCGTAAGGATTAATTACCCACTGAATTCCGTTTTTGTCAAAAGCAGATTTATCTGCAGTAAAGTTAATTTTAGAAGTAGTATCTGGAACACTACTAATACAAACTAATATTTTCATATGTAGATTTTTATTGTTTTTTTAAAGGTCATATGCAATCGCTCATTTATCATTATAATTAGTATTGGTAATCACGGCGATTTCATAAGGTTCAATTTTTCTTATTTGAATGTTTGCTAATTTAAATAAAAAAATATTATGCATGCATAATACTCTCAAATTATTTATATTCATTGCATAAATATACGATAATTGCCTGAAACAAAGGAAATTTTGAGATTTTATTTCGGAAATAATTTTTGAAATCATTAAAAATTACCACAAATTAATGGTTTTTTCTTTCCCAAAAAAGTGGAGTTAATTCTCAAATTTTAACCAGAAATAAAAAATCCTCAATCTTTTCGACTGAGGATTAACTTAAAATTTATTGTTGAGTATAAAATTCAAAGAAATATGGAATACTTTCTATTCCTTTGTAGAAATTATACAATCCGTAGTGTTCATTTGGCGAGTGAATCGCATCAGAATCTAAACCGAAGCCCATTAAAACTGATTTTGCTCCTAAAATTTTCTCAAAAAGAGAAGTAATAGGAATACTTCCGCCACTTCTATATGGTAAAACTTCTTTACCAAAAGCTTTTTCCATAGCTTTTTTAGCTGCTTGGAATTCTTTGGTATTGCTTTGTAAAACATAAGGCATTCCACCGTGATGAGGCGTAACTTTTACCTTCACAGAAGCTGGAGCTATTTTTTCAAAATATTTCGTGAATTTTTCAGTTATTTCTTCGTCAGTTTGATAAGGAACCAATCTCATAGAAATTTTAGCAAATGCTTTGCTAGGAATGACTGTTTTAGCGCCTTCACCTGTGTAACCTCCCCAAATTCCGTTTACATCAAGAGTTGGTCTTATAGAAGTTCTTTCTAAGGTAGTATAACCTGTTTCGCCTTCTACTCCGCTTAATCCAATTGATTTTTTGAATTCTTCTGGGTTGTCTTTTAATTTATTCATTTCTGCTCTGTCTTCCGCAGAAACGATTTCTACATTATCATAAAAACCATCGATGGTAATTCTTCCTTCTTCATCATGAAGTTTAGCAATCATTTCTGCTAAAACATTAATTGGATTAGGAACTGCGCCACCATATAAACCTGAGTGTAAATCTCTGTTCGGACCTTCTACTTCTACTTCCATATAACTTAAACCTCTAAGACCAGTAGTCACCGTTGGTTGTTCGTTAGAATAAATATGCGTGTCTGAAATTAAGATGACATCACAAGAAAGTTTTTCTTTATTTTCTTCTAAAAATCCAGCTAAACTTACTGAACCTACTTCTTCTTCACCTTCAATAATGAATTTAATATTACAAGGTAGAGAATTAGTCTTCATCATTGCTTCAAAAGCTTTTACGTGCATGAAGAATTGACCTTTATCATCTGCACTTCCTCTTGCGAAGATAGCACCTTCTGGATGAAGTTCTGTCTTTTTAACGACAGGTTCAAAAGGTCCGCTTTCCCATAATTCTAATGGATCTGCAGGTTGTACGTCATAGTGACCATAAACCAAAACGGTTGGTAATTCTGGATTGATGATTTTTTCACCATAAACTACAGGATAACCTTTGGTTTCACAGATTTCTACTTGATCTGCTCCTGCATTGGCAAGGTGTTTTGCCACAGCATCAGCACAATTGAGTACATCTTGATTGTAAGCTGGGTCTGCAGAAATAGAAGCAATCTTCAATAATTCTATCAATTCGTCTAGAAAACGTTGCTTGTTTTGTTGGATATAACTTTGTGTGTCCGACATTGTTTTAAAATTTTAGTAAATATAAAAAATGTCTCGCAATTGCAAGACATCTATTTTGTATGAGAAAATATCTTATTTTTTTGCAGTGCTATCTACCTTAACTTCTGCAGTAGCTGGTTGTTCTACAGTAGCAGAGTCCGTTTTTTCTTTGTAAGTAGGCGCTTCAGCATTTTCATCGTCATATCTTACTACATCATCAGTTTTTTTCAAAACTCCTTTGTTTCCTCCTTCAGGTAAACCACAAGAAACTAAAAAAGACGCTGCAGCTACAGCAAATACCAATTTTTTCATATCTAAATTATTACGTTTATAAATTTTTCCAAAAGTAAGAAATATTGAGTTTACCACAAAAAAAACTTAAAATTTTCTTAATCAAGAAGTTTTCCTACCAAGAAATGATTTCCAGAAAGAGATTTTACCGCGATAAGGTATTGGTTTCCGCCGTCTTTTATTTTATACTTTTTCTTAATTTCTTCTGGTTTTAAAGGGAAATTTTTGGTGATGATATTAAATTGTTCACTCTTTTTAATCGCTTTTGAATTAATTTCTTCAGTTTCAAAAATTCTTCCTGGGAAATGTGCTATTTTTTCTTCTGAAGTGTAAATGTGTGTGTTTTGATGTAATTTTCTCAAACCAAATTTCTCTGAAACTAAATTGAATGCTCCAGATTTTAATACAGAATTATTTGGAATGTAAATGTGTTTTTTGGGAATTGAAAACTCTGATTGACAATTTTTTTCATCATCTAAATTAAAGTGAAATTCAGGTTCTGATGATTGTAAATTTATGCAAGAAATTTCTGCTCTATTTTCTGTTTTCTTGAGATAAACCAAAACTTCTTTTACGTCATTTTTAACCGCAATAATCCATATTTTATGAATATTTTTAAGCGAAGAAACCAAATGCTGAATATCAATCAGCGGTGACAGTTTTATTAAAACTTCAGGTGAAATGTCACTTAATTGCTCTTGAATTTCAACAATATTAGGCGACAAATCCTCCAAAAGAAATACTTTTCTGTTATGATTATCTCTTCTTGCGGGATCTAGATAAATTAAATCGAATTTTTCTTTATTATTTTTGAGAAAATCTTCTAATTTTTGGTTGATGAAATTCGCTTTTCTTCCGAGAACTTCCCAATTGTGTTTTACAATGTCCAAAAGCTCTGTATTCTGCTCTATCAAAATAATTTCTTCAAAATTTTGAGAAAGAAAATAAGCGTCAATTCCAAAACCACAAGTTAAATCAATGATTTTTCTTCCTTTAAAAAACTGTTTTTTAAAGTCTGCGGTATCTTGTGATGAAGCCTGTTCTAGATTAAGATTGGGCGGAAAAATAATGTTTTCCTGATTCAAAAAAGGGAACTTTTTCTCTGCCACTTTTCTACCTTTGATTTGCTGAACCAATTCTTGCATAGAAACCTCTGAAAATGGAGATTTTTTCAGTAACAAAGAATGCAAATCTGCGTTTAGATTTGCATTGATGTATTGTTGTATTTCTTGGTTTAGTAATTTAATCACTTATTCCAAATATTATAAAATTCTTCTTTTGGAATTTCGCAGTCTAAAAACTCTTCTTCTTCCAATGATTGATCTGCCATTGCCCCAAATTCATTTTCATTATTCAATTCGTCATATTTTAAAATGTTACCATTTTCAAATATTTGAATTTGTTTTAAAACATTTAAAGAATCATCAGTTTCAAAATAAAATATTGAAACACCCCAATCATCAGTCAATTCATCACCAGTAGTTTCTTCCCAATTTTTTTTAAAATATCTCATAATATAAATTTAGATTCCTTCGGAATAACAAACTTTGTGGAAAATCTTGAAAATAGTCTAATTAAAAAATCTAAAATTAAAACAAAAACTTCGAAATTATAACCTCGTAAAACTTCCGACCTCCGTCTTCTGACTTCCGACTTTACTCAAACATTTCAGCCCATCTTACTGGTTTTATTTCCTGAGCGTTATAAAGTTGTTCTACAGATTTAGTTTTTTCTAATTTAGGATAAAGATTTACACCAATGAGTTTTATTTTGCCTTCTTCTACCCAATTTTGTTCCGCAATCGCTTGATTATAAATCATTTCAGCAATTTTTCCAGATTTTAGATTTTCTACAAAACCACCAGAATTTTCGATTTCTAAGAATAATTTCCAAGCGTTTTCTGCGAATTGATGGGTAATTTCTTCAATATAATAACTTCCGTTGGCAGCATCGTCAAAGACATTAATAATACTTTCGTATGCTAAAACAATTTGTTGTTTAAATGAAATTTCCTCTGAAAGTGAATTAGAATTTTGCACTTTAAAATCATTGCTATAAACCGCATCAGAACCAGCAATCATGGCAGCGGAAAGTTCTAAAGTAGAACGAATAAGGTTATTTTCTTCGTCGTTTTTAGCTTTATTTCTAAGAGAAGTTTCTGTGAAAATGTAAGGAATGCTGTCTAGTCCGAATTCTTTAGAAAGTTGATTGAAAAGGATTTTAAATGCTCTGATTTTTGCAATTTCAAAGAAATAATTCCCGCCTACTGCAAATTTGAAAACCAATTTTTCTAAAATTTCAGCCCCAAAAACTTCTGCCAAATCTTTTGCTTTTGCTAATGCTAGAGCCAATTGTTGCGTGATAGAAGCTCCAGCATTTTGATATAAAGTGGTATCTACGGCAATATTTCTTTTGAAATTTTTTGACAGTAATTCTTCCGCTAATTGCGTTTTGATTTCTTGATTTTCAAAAACATCTATCAAAGATATATATTGATTATCATCTGCAAGAGAAATGTGTCCTGCCAAATCTTTATTGGCCACGAAAAGCGTTTTTTCGGTCAAATGTTCTACATTATGCTCCAATAAAAACGCATAAGCATGTTCTTCTAAATTATCTTGATATTTTGCGACCAAATGCGTAGATTCTTCTACTTTTGGTAGGTTTTTTAAGATAAAATCAGTGTCGGCATAATAAGGTTTTACAGAAATGCCTTCCAAGTTTTCTTTGGTAAGAACTGCATAAATATCTTCTGTTTTCAATTGTTTTTTGACCAGATTTTCCCAATCCTGAAGTGTAACTTGAGCAAACATAATGTATAGTTTTTTGTTTTGTGTTCAAATGTTTTTCAACATTCGAAATTCAAGATAATTTATTTATTCTTCTTCTTTTTGCTTAATGGCAGAACTGTCTACCACGAGAATGAAAATTTCTTCATTTTTCTTTTTCATAAAATAATTTTCTCGCGCAAACTTTTCTTTTTCTGCTTTGTTATTCATGAGCTTTTTGTAGAAAGCATCATTTTTATGATATTCTGACTTGTAATACGAGAGTTGTTCTTCGTATTTGTCTATTTCTTTGTTTAAATCTTTGATGACTAACCAAGATGTGGAATCAAAAAAAATCATCCATACCAAAAAAAGAAAAATGGTAATAAAATATTTATTGAGAAGGTATTTCTGAACGAAACGCCAACTCGGAGATTTTTTCTGAATATCTTTAATTAGTTCCTTCATTAATAGGCTTTTTTAAGAGAATTGTTAATGACTGTAGAAAGAAAATCAATAGCTACAGAATTTTTTCTCATGTTAGGAACAATAAGGTCTGCTTCGTTTTTAGAAGGTTCTATAAACTCTTGGTGCATTGGTTTCAGCGTAGTTTGATAACGGTGAAGAACTTCGTGTAAATCTCTGCCGCGTTCTTGTGTATCACGTCTAATTCTTCTGATTAATCTTTCGTCTGAATCTGCATGTACAAATACTTTAAGATCGAATTCTTTTAAAAGTTCCTGATTGGTCAAAACCAGAATTCCTTCTACGATTAAAACGTTTTTAGGCTCTACAGTAACATGGTCTCCCGTTCTAGAATGCGTAACGAAAGAATACAAAGGTTGTTCTATGTTTTCTCCTCTTTTAAGAGCTTTTACATGTTTTACCAATAATTCAAAATCTATTGATTTTGGGTGGTCATAATTTAGCGCTTCTCTTTCTGAGAGCGATAATTGGTGATTATCATGGTAATAATTGTCTTGAGAAAGTACATTTACGCCTTCTGCATTCAATTGTTGCAAAATATTATTCACTACGGTGGTTTTACCAGAACCAGTTCCACCTGCAATACCTATTACTAACATTAAAAATATATTTTTTACAAATTTAGCTAAATTCCTAAATAATTGGTTAATTGAAGCATTCTTTTTTGGTCTGAAACCCTATTTTTTCAGATGTTCTTCTTCATTTGAAATTCCAAAAATATAATACACTACAGCTTGTACTCTTGCAAGAAATTCTCTAAGGTGATTTCTGTAATAACTCTGATATTTAGTAACATCTTGGGCATCAAACCCTAATGCGTTCATGCCAATATTTCTTGCAAAAAATAAAGCTCTAAGGTTATGAAATCCTTGTGAAACAATGATTACGTTTTTTTGTTGGTATTCATTTTTGCATCTTAGAATGCTTTCGCGGGTGTTAAAACCTTTTGGGTCTTCTAGAATAATGTTTTCGGGAACTCCACCTTGGTAAATTAAGAAATTTTTCATGGCTTTTGGTTCATTATACCCTTCACTTTTTTCCCCACTTACAATGATTTTTTTGATTTTTCCATGATGATAAAGCAATGCAGTAGCATCCATTCTAGAAATAAAATAAGGATTGGCATTTCCTGCCATCGTTTTTGGAGAAGTTCCTAAAACTAATGCTACTTCTCTTGGCGGAATTTTTGAAATTTTAGTATACGTTCTTCCTTCGGTGAGAGAAAATACCCAGAAGTTTGCCAATATCATCAGCAAAAATCCTAGTTCTATCAACAAGAAAAATTTTTTAAATATGTCTAAAAGGATTCTCAATAAAATAATTCTAAATTCGTTTGTAACAAATATATCAAAAGAAGCATTTTGATTTTATTATATTTGTAAAATCGACTCAATAATCAATTCCATAACAAAAATAAACAATTAATATTTATGAAAAAATTAATCTTTTCCACACTTATATTAACCGCACTATTTTCTTGTAAAAAGAACGAAGCTCCAGATCAATTAACAGAAGAAACAACCACTGAAACAGTAGATAGCTCAGCTGTAACTCCTGCTAATGCTTTGCCTGAAGTGAATCAAGAGCAATTAAAAGCAATGGTTGCACCACAAAAAAATGATACCATTTATGTAACCAATTTCTTTGCAACATGGTGTGGGCCTTGTATGAAAGAGATTCCGCATTTCAAAGAAAAAATGGAAGAATTAAAAGGAAAACCAGTGAAATTTACTTTTGTAAGTGTAGATGCTAAAGAAGATTGGAATACTGCAGTAAGTGATTTTGCAGATGAATATGATATCAGAAAAAATGTAGTTCTTTTTGATGCTTCTATGATTGCACCAGATTATTTTACTACTATTACTAAGACTTGGGATGGTGGCTCTATTCCTTTTACAGTGATTAAAAAAGGGGATAAAGAAATAGAAACAGTAGGAATGATGAGCAAAGAAGATTTAGATGCAAAACTGAATTCTTTCAAATAAAGAAAAGATTATTTGTTAGTCGTCTTGTAAAATATTATAATCCCGCAGATTTCGCAGATTTTATTCTAAAAAGATTAATATCATTTGCGGAATCTGCGGGATTTTTTTTATAAGTTTTTTTTCATCGATTTTTTTAAATTAAATTTGTGAAGTTTTTAAATAAAATCTGTGAACAATAAAACCTTCAAAACCATTCTTATTTTCCTATTTTCATTGGTGGTGATTACGATTCTCATCAATTTAAATATAGGCTTTATAAAATTAGGTTTAGCAGATTTTTTTGATGGCAATGCTCAGAACTCACAAATTGCAGAACTCAGAATTAATCGTGTTTTAGCGATGTTTCTAGCAGGCGTTTCTATTCCTACTTCTGGTTTTCTTTTGCAAGAATATTTTCAAAATCCTTTAGCTGGACCTTCGGTTCTTGGGATTACTTCTGTCGCCAGTTTAAGTGTTGCTTTTTACATCTTTTTTTCTCAAGATTTTATTTTACCAGAGTTTTTACAAAATGGTTTCATCAGTATTTCTGCAATTCTAGGAAGCCTAATTTTAATGACCATTTTACTCGCTTTTTCAAGAAAATTTCAAGATAAATCATATCTGATTATTTTTGGTTTCTTGGTTTCTGCTTTAGCCGGAGCAGTAGTTTCTATTCTACAGTTATATGCAGAAAATCAAAGTTTAAAAAACTATATTTTATGGAGTTTTGGAGCAAATAATCAGGTGACCAGAAATCAACTTTGGGTGCTATTCATTGTAGTATTTGTGGGTTTGTTTTTAAGTTTCAAAAGCATAAAACCGCTCATCGGGAATAGTTTAGGAAATCAATATGCTAAAAGTTTAGGTGTAAATTTAGAGCAGCTGAAATATTTTGTTATCATTGCTTCTTCCCTACTTTCTGCTTCTGTTACTGCTTTTTTAGGACCTATTTTGTTTATAGGAATCGTAGTTCCTCATTTTAGCAGAATGATTTATTCGCCTGCAAAATTGTGGCAGCAATGGATTTTGAACATGATTTTGGGAGTTTTTATTATGGAGTTTTTCTCTATTATTTCAGAGATTTCTCAATTCCCAATTAATGTCATTACGAGTTTGTTTGGAGTACCTGTAATTCTGATGATGATTTTGAAGAAAAAATAAAACTAAACGCAAAGTCGCAAAATAAGTTTTATCTGCAAAGCGTATTTAAGACGCAAGTCATCTAAGATGACAATTCAATAAAAAC
>CAZHCK010000021.1:0-35873 GCA_964530915.1 uncultured Cloacibacterium sp.
ATAGTTTTATGCTGAAAATCAATAAGAAAGCGATGATTGTGTTTTTCATTTTAAAAGCTTTGATTATTTGATGAAAATTAAACAATAAAGTTAAAAATTTATTTTGGCACGCAACTTGGAATGTAAAAACCATTAACCAACAAATAATTACTGATATGAAAAAATATTTTACTTTAATGGTTCTTGCGATTTTCGGAGGATTATTGATGATGAGCTGCGAAATGAACGAAGTAGTAGAAAGAGATATTCAAGATAATGATACCTATCCTGTAATGAAGGATGTAACGGGAACCTTTAGTTCTACTAATAATTATGCCTTAGATCAGGCGATTGACATTCCTTCTTCTGATGTAGTTTTAGTGTATAGAAATATCAATTCTAACAGTTCAGCAAGTGCAATTTGGCAACTTTTGCCTAAAACTTTTTACTTGAGCGATAACAGAGAATTAGATTACAACTTTATTTTTGATACAAAAAGAGTTCAAGTAAGAACAGAAGCTAATTTTGACCAATCTACAATGACAAGTACAGAAAGAGCTACTTATCTCAACAATCAAACTTTTAGAATTGTATTGGTTCCAGCTTCTAGAGCAAATAGAACTGCTTCTCAAGTAAATTACGAGGATTATAATGCAGTAGTGAAATATTTTAACTTAAAAGAACCAAAATAATCACTAAATCATTCAAAACCATCCATATATTAATTTTTCACAAAAAAGAAATCCTAGCAAAATGAATTGCTGGGATTTTTTGTTGGGTAATAAAAATCAGATTTTTTTCCCATAAAAAGTTCTTACCTTTGTTGTCCTTTTAAAATTAAAATTATGAGTGTTCACATCAGTGCCAAAAAAGGCGAAATTGCAAAAACGGTATTACAGCCAGGAGATCCTTTAAGAGCTAAATACATAGCAGATAATTTTCTAGAAGATGTAAGATTGGTAAGCAAGACCAGAAATATTTTTTATTTTACAGGTGTGTATAAAGGAAAAGAAATTTCTGTAGGAGCAAGTGGAATGGGAGTGCCAAGTATTGGGATTTATTCTTATGAATTATTTACAGAATATGATGTAGATACCATTATCAGAATTGGGACTTGTGGTGGCTATACTACAGATCTTAATGTTTTTGACCTGATTAATGTAGATGGAGCAGCAAGTGAATCTACTTATGCTAAATTTGCTTGGGAAATGGATGAAGAAATCATGTATCATCAAGGAATAGCTTTTGATGTAATCAATGGAACGGCTAAAGAATTAGCGCTTGAAACTAAAGCGGCAAATATTCACACCAGTGATGTTTTCTACAGAAAAACACCAGGAATTCCTGCAATTGCAGAGAAATATAATTGTCCAGCAGTAGAAATGGAAGCTTTCGCACTTTTTGCTAATGCAAAACATTTAGGGAAAAATGCAGCAACGATTTTGACGGTTTCAGATATTATTCCGACAGGTGAAGAAATTTCTGCAGACCAAAGAGAAACAGCTCTCAGAACTATGATGACTCTGGCTCTAGAAAGTGGAATTAAACTTTAATAAAAACGCTTCGAAATTCTCGAAGCGTTTTTTTATTTTTCTGTTTCGTCATCTAGAAGATGCCCAAAATATTCTTTTTTAGTTTTAAGATATTCTTTGCTGTTTTCATTGGCTTCCATCTGAAGTGGAATTCTTTTATTGAGATGAATTTCACTGTTTTCTACGAATTTTATTTTATCAGGATTATTCGTTAAAAGATTGATTTCTTTTACGTCTAATAATTTTAAAATTTCAATTGCTACATTAAAATCTCTATCATCTGCAGGAAGTCCTAATTGAAGATTCGCTTGAACTGTATCTAATCCTTTTTCTTGTAATGCGTAAGCTTTAAGTTTATTGATAATGCCAATATTTCTACCTTCTTGGCGAAGATAAACGATGATACCTCCGTTTTCTTGAATAAATTTCATGGCTGCATCTAACTGCTGACCGCATTCACATTTTTTAGAATGGAAAACTTCTCCAGTAATACATTCTGAGTGAAAACGAACATTGATAGGTTTAGAAAAATCTGTGTTTTCTGCAACCAAAGCAATATGAGGCATCCAGTCTTTTTCGCTATCAGAAAAAGCCATTACTCTAAAGTTTCCAAAATCGGTAGGAACTAATGATTCTGCCTGTAATGTTATCATCTAATTTTTTATGTAAAGATAAGATTTACTTAGATTCTGTACTATCGAAAGAATCTATAAGACTAATGTTTGTTTTGATTTTAGCCAAATATCTATTCAGTAATTCTAAATCGTCTTTTGGAAGACCCGTTTTCAGTGTCTGAATCGTTTTATAAGAATTGGTATAATTGTTATAAGCCTTAGTTTGTTCCGCTTTGTTATTCTGTTTGATAGAATAAATGTAATCAGAAATATGCAGTTTCATTTTATAAATTTCTGCATTGAGTTTTTGATTTTTAAAAACTGGAAATTCTGTAAGCGTATTGGTGATTTCCGAGAGATAATTCACCCTTTCCATAGATTTATACGTCTGTTCAGAAAAACTAGTCTGGGTAGAATAACTCGAAAAACTATTAGACAAAGGAGATAAATTTACTTTTTCTACCGAGCAAGAAGTCAATAGAAGCAAGGCGAAAAGTAAATTTATTGTATTTCTCATTTTTATGAATTAGATTTTTGATAAAGGATAGGGTTAAGACTTTCGTCATTATACATCTTCATTTGTTTGTATACCTTCATCTTAACATCGCCGTTTTCTATATCTAAAAGTAGTTGATCAATCGCTTGGCTTAAATCTTCTTTCTGTTCTAGAAGTACATTGAGTTTTTCTGTACACTTTGCTCTATGTTCTTCTGTGGCAGATTCTCTAGTAGCTTCTTGGTTCATGTGATATACTTTCAAAACAAGAATAGAAAATCTATCAATTGCCCAAGCTACCGTTTCTGTATTGATTTTAGCTTCTGGTTTAGGCGTAATATTTTGATATTTTTGGAAAAAATAACTGTCAATATATTCCACCAAATCAGTTCTTTTTTGGTTAGAAGCATCAATTGTTCTTTTCAATTGTAGTGCTTCTACCGGATCAATATTTTCGTCTCTAATGATATCTTCTAAATGCCATTGTACGGTATCTATCCAATTCTTAGTATACAAAAGATGTTCCAAACTGCCATTTTCGAATGGATTATTGATTGGGAAGTCTACATTATCATGTAAATGATAATCTTCAACAGATTTGTTGAAGATATTCCAAGCGTGTGCGGTAAAAGACATGTTAAGAAGGATTTTGAGATTTATCTTCTGGTTTTTTTTCGTCTTCTTTTACAGCGTCTTTAAATTCTTTAATTCCGCTACCAACTCCTCTCATTAATTCAGGAATTTTTTTACCTCCGAAAAGTAATAAAAGTACGATAGCAACAATTAGGATATGCTGCCAAGAAAGTGATAGTATAATAATTGGTGAAATCATTTTTGAAAATTTTTTACAAATGTAAGGATTTTTTAATACGAAACCCAATCTAATGGATTAACTGGATTTTCTCCATTCCAAATTTGAAAATCAAGAGCAAACCGCCCATCAAAATCGGTTCCGATGCTTCCAATTGTGGTTCCAGCAGAGACTTGTTGGTTTTTGGCAACGTTTACATTTTCTAAGTTTCCATAGATGCTGAAGTAGTCTCCATGCTTAACCAAAACTGTTTTTGCGCCACCACTTACCAAAATGTTACTCACAACACCTGGGAATACACATCTTGCTCTTGTTCCGTTTGGAACTACAACCTTTATTCCGTTATTTTCAATGATAATTCCTTTGAAAACTGGGTGCGGTTGTCTGCCAAATCTTTCGGTAACCTGACCAGAAGGAACAGGGAAAGACATTTTTCCTTTATTCGCTGCGAAGTTACTTCCTGCGGTAATTGCTCCCACACCGAAGTCTTTCATTTTTTTCTCTTCTACAGCTGCTTTTTCTTTATCTGTTTTATCTGCCAATGCTTTAGTTGCGTTTCTCGCTTCGTCTGCTTTAGCTTTAGCAGCATTTGCTTTTTCTTCAGATTCTTTTTTCTCTTTTTCTGCTATTGCTATTTTTTTAGCATCATTCTTTTCTTTGGCAATTCTTTCTGCTTCAGCTTTTTCACGTGCTATTTTAGCTGCTTTTCTTTCTTCTTCTTCAGCTTTTTTCTTTTCTGCGGCTAATCTATCTGTTTCAGCTTTTTTTGCAGCGTCTATTTTTGCTTTTTCTTTTTCAGCGGCAATTTTTGCTAGTCTTATTCTTTCTGCTTCAGCTTTTTTATCTGCTTCAGCTTTAGCTTTAGCCGCTTTTATTTCTTCATTGATGAGATTTCTGATGGCATTTTCTACCTTTTTATTTTCTGCTTGCTTGGTTCTAAGTTCTGCAACCAATTTTGACTCGTTTTTCTTAAATTCTTCTAGAAGAACTTCTTTTTGTTTTCTTTCTACTTGAATTACAGCGAGTTCTTGTTTTTGCTTATTAAGAAGGTTTTCCTTTTCTTTTACAGATTTTTGCTTTAAACCGATAGATTTTTTGATTTGAGTAGCTTTTTGATTAATCTCGGCTGCTTTTTTATCTTGATATTCTCCGTACTGTTTGATGTACTGAACTCTTCTCAATGCTTCTCCTAAATCTCTAGAAGAAAGAATGAAAGTAACTTTGTTTTGAACACCTTTGTTCTTGTATGCTTTTACTAGAATATCAGCATATTCTTTACGAAGAACTTTTAGTTCACGGTTAAATTTATTGATTTCTAACTGACGAAGGTAGATGTCATCTTCTATGAATCTTTTCTCTTTCTGAGTGTTATTATAAACTCTTTCTCGGAGCGCAATTTTTTTATTGACATCATTAAGGTAAGCAAGAGATAGTTTTGCTTCTCCTCTGGCTTTTGCAAGAGTAGCATTAATGGCAGCAATTTGTTTTTTTAGCTCTGAATTTTGTTTTTGCAGTTGTTCTTTTCTTCCTTGTTGAGAAAAGAAAATGCTAAAGGCTAGTAATCCTAATAATAAACTCAGTTTCTTATGCATCATTTAATTTCTGTCTTTGTATAATTAGTAGGAATGGAAAAAGGAGTTTCCATCTTCAAAAATTCAAATTTCGTATTTTCTATTAAAATTTGGTCTGTTTTCTGTGCTTTTATAATTATTTTAACACTTTTTGGGAGTTTTTGTGAACCTAAAATTTCATAATCATTATAGCTCACTTCTAGGCTATTATTGTTTTTAATATCTAGTAAAAATACCTTTTTCAAAGCCAATTCAGGAGAATATTCTAGTGAAGTTTTGTATTCACTGGTTTTGCCATTTACCGTGATAATTTGGTTTTTAGCAGAATTCAGCAAATAACCATTTTCATTTTGCAAGAAAGTATAATCTTTTTCATTGACTGGAATAAAGGTTTTACCCAGAAGTAAATTTTGTAAAGCACTGTAATCTATGAAATTAACTTTCAAAAGATTATTGATGTAGTCAAAATTAGAATCAATATACGTCTTATTTATCTTTTCGTAGGCTTTGATTCCAGCAGGTGTAATGTTGGCTCTTGCTTGAGACATGAAAAGGAATGAGAAATTAGCCCAAATTTTTTGGTCATTTTCTATGTAAAATGTTCCATCAATGGTTGGAATAAATCTGTCTGTCTCCGCATTTACTTTACTGGTGATTTTTAAACTTTCAAAATTATCTTTTTTAGTAATTGTTTCGAAAAAAGCTTTATTAGAACTTACATTTTCTGCAGGAACTGGAGTTTGTTCTACGGTTTTTCTAGCTTTACAAGATAATAAAGCTAATGATGAAATAAGGATAAGTATATAATTTTTCATATTCTTTGATTGTAAATGTTACTTGTGGAAGAACATTACAATTTTAACGCCAAACCACACAAAATGTTTTGTGTGGTTTGGTTATTTATTTGATTTATAGCAGATTAATCATTTCCTTTTGATAAGAAATCTAGCACCGAATAATCTCCTAAGGAAATTTCTCTAGAAACGCCAAAGTACTGTGCGTTACTACCAATCATAGAGTTGCTTAAATTACCATGATTGATGACTGTTTTCTCTTGAATTAAAGAATTTTCGATATTAGAATTCTCTACGCAAGTTCCGTTTCCTAAAGAAACATAAGGCCCGATTTTAGAATTTTTAATTTTTACATTTTCCCCGATAAAACATGGCGGAATGATAAGACTGTTTTCTATTTCTGCTGATTCTGGGAAATTTGCAAATTCTTCTTTTTCGTATTGAAGGATTTTACCATTGGTTTCTACGGTAGCATTTTTATTGCCACAATCCATCCAATCATCTACTTTTCCTAGAGAGAATTTAGCTCCTTTTTGACGAAGATTTTCAAGAGCTGTAGTCAATTGATATTCACCACCTACTTTTATATCATTACTCATGATATAATTAATTTCTTCCATCAATTTTTCTGCAGAGTTAAAATAATAAATTCCAATAATTGCCAAATCTGAGACGAAAGTTTGTGGTTTTTCTACAAAATCAGTAATGAAACCATAATCGTCTAATTTTACAACACCAAAAGCAGATGGATCAGCTACTTTTTTTACCCAAATTACCCCATCAGAATTGGTGTCTAATTTAAAATCGGCACGGAAAAGGGTATCAGCAAATGCTACGACTACGTCTCCTTGCATTGATTGTTCAGCACATTTTATGGCGTGAGCTGTTCCTAGAGGTTCGTCTTGCGTATAAACGCTTCCTTTTGCTCCTAGTTTTTCTGCAATTTCTATCAAAGATTGTTCAACTTCTGGTCCGAAATCTCCTATGATAAATGCTATTTCATCTATGTTTTCACCAGCTACTTTTGCTATATCTTCTACTAATCTTTGTACAATTGGTTTTCCTGCAATAGGAATTAATGGTTTAGGAACGGTAAGTGTATGTGGTCTTAATCTAGAACCACGTCCTGCCATTGGAACTATAATTTTCATAGTTTAATTTGGTTTAAAATTATTTGTGTTTTTAATTGTTATTTTTTTGCTACTCCTGAACTGCCAAAACCACCTTCTCCGCGTTCTGTTTCTTCTAAAGTGTCTACTTCTTCCCAAGTTGCAGTTTCGTGTTTAGCAATAACCATTTGAGCGATTCTGTCACCGTCATTGATGGTAAATTCTTTGGCCGATAAATTTACTAAAATTACTCCAATTTCTCCGCGATAATCAGCGTCTATTGTTCCTGGAGTATTCAGAACCGTAATTCCGTTTTTTAGAGCAAGGCCACTTCTAGGTCTTACTTGTGCTTCGTAACCTTCTGGTAATGAAATGAATAATCCTGTGCTGATTAATCTTCTCTCTAAAGATTTCAGGGTGATGGGTTCAGAAATATTAGCATATAAATCCATTCCTGCAGAAAGTGCAGTTTGGTATTTTGGTAAAGCGTGTTTTGATTTGTTGATTACTTTTATGGTCATCTTTTTAAAATTCTTTTGATAATGGCTTGTTCCTTAAAGGCTACAAAACCGATGAATAATGCTAAAAATAAGTTTCCTACAATATAATTGGTTCTAAAATAGTAAAACGAAATCATAGAAAGTGAAACCGAAATGACGAGATAAAGGATTACTTTTCCCGTGTTATAAGGAATAGGATATTTTATTCTTCCCCAAATGTAGGAAATTACCATCATACTCGTAAACGTTACTAATGCAGCAGTTGCACTTGCCCAATATCCATATTCTGGAATAAAAAGTACGTTAATGAGCACTGTAATTGCTGCTCCGATGATAGAAATATATAAACCAACTCTGGTTTGGTCTGAAAGTTTGTACCAAATAGAAAGATTCAGGTAAATTCCTAAAAATAAAGCTCCTAACATCACCATCGGAATGATTTCTATTCCTTCATAATAAAGCGGATTTCTCAAATATTTTTCAGAAATCCATTGAAGGTTTACCATTAACCCCATGTAAATTAAGCAATTACAAATTACGAAAACATCCATTAAAACTGCATAAGTTTTGTGATTGTTTTTATCTTTGAAACTGCTGAAAAAATAAGGCTCAATTCCTAATTGATAAGCTTGTCTGAAAACCGTAATAAAAGTGGCGATTTTGTAAACAGCGCCATAAACTCCAATCTGATGGCGTGCTTCTTTATCGGGAAGTAAATATTTAAGAAATTGTCTGTCAAGGGTTTGATTTACAATTCCAGCCAAACCAGCAATCATTACTGGCCAAGAATAATTCATAATTCTTTTCCAAAGTTTGAAGTTGAATTTACTAAAGCTAAAATTCACAAATTCTTTTCCTACAATTGCCAAAGTCACGATACTTTGAACCAAATTAGCAATGAAAACGTAACCAACTCCAATTTCTGGATTGTATTTTATGCCGAAAATTCCGTTCGGAAATTTAGGCAACCATTTGATGAAAAATACCACCAAGAAAAAGTAAACCAATGAACCTGCTACTTTAGAAAGCATGTATTGAATTGGCCTTCCTTCAAGTCTTAAAACTGCAGAAGGAATGGTAGAAAAAGCATCAAATGATAAAATAAATAGAAAAATTACCAAGAAATTGACTTGATCTGGAGTTTCAAATGCATTAGCAAGTTGTTGACGAAAAACATAACCTAAAATCAAATAAATAAAACCAACGGAAAGAATACTTAATGCTGTGGTAGAAATTAAAGTTTTCTTATCAATATCTTCTTCTTGCGCAAAACGAAAAAACGAAGTTTCCATTCCGTGTGTTAAAAAAACCGTAATAACTCCAGCAATAGAGTACCAATCTACAAATGGTGAAGATGCAGCTGGCCCAAATGCTCGCGTAACGATAGGAGCGATAAGAAAAGGAAAAATCCTTACTAATACTGAACTTAAGCCATAAATGGCGGTCTGTCCGAATAGTTTTTTATACAATTTTTTAGCGTTTTTAGAATGCAAAAGTAAAGATAAGATTTGAGATTTAATATTTTGGATTTTACAATTTTTAGAAATCAATTTATTGAAGTGTTAATTGGGTATTAAAAACCTAAATTTCTTTGGCTTTCCTCAAAAGTTAAATTAAATTTGTAAAAATCTAAAAGTAAAATGAAAACCTTAATCAAAAACGCACAAATCGTAAATGAAGGAAAGATTTTTAAATCTGATGTATTGATTGAAAATGATTTGATTGCGAAAATTTCATCAACTATTTCCGAAGAAAATGTAGATAAAATTATTGACGCTGAAGGAAAATTCCTAATTCCTGGAGTAATTGATGACCAAGTGCATTTTCGTGAACCAGGATTAACGCATAAAGGCGATATAGAAAGCGAATCAAAAGCCGCAATTGCAGGTGGAGTTACCAGTTTTATAGAACAACCGAACACTGTTCCGAATGCGGTAACGCAAGAACTTTTAGAAGAAAAATACAAAATTGCTTCGGAGAAATCTTACGCCAATTATTCTTTTTCGATGGGCGGAACCAATGATAATTTAGAAGAAGTTCTCAAAACGAATCCTAAAAATGTTGCAGCCATTAAACTTTTTCTAGGTTCTTCCACAGGAAATATGTTGGTAGATAAGCCCGAAATTTTGGAAGAAATCTTCTCTAAAGTAAAAATGCCGATTTGTGTGCATTGTGAAGACGAAGCGACCATCAGAAAAAATACAGAAATCTATAAAGAACAATACGGAGAAGATATTCCTGTGAAATTTCATCACTTAATTAGAAGTGAAGAAGCGTGTTATCTTTCAAGTTCAAAAGCAATAGAACTCGCCAAAAAAACTGGCGCGAGATTGCATGTTTATCATCTTTCTACTGCAAAAGAAATGGAGCTTTTCCGAAATGATATTCCGTTAAAAGACAAAAAAATCACCGCGGAAGTTTGTGTGCATCATCTCCATTTCACCAACGAAGATTATGAAACCAAAGGTTCTCTCATCAAATGGAATCCCGCTGTAAAAACTGAGAATGACAAAAACGGGCTTTGGGAAGCTTTGTTAGATGATAGAATAGATATCGTGGCAACAGATCACGCTCCACATACTTTGGAAGAAAAATCTCAAAAATATTTAAAATGTCCTTCTGGTGCACCTTTGGTTCAATATTCTTTACCTGTAATGTTTGAATATTTCAAAAAAAGCAAGATTTCTTTAGAAAAAGTAGTTGAAAAAATGTGCCACAATCCTGCAATTTTATTCGAAATTGAAAAAAGAGGTTTTGTAAAAGAAGGTTACAAAGCAGATTTGGTAATCATTAATCCAAATGCAGAAATTACAGTTTCTAAAGAAAATATCCTCTCAAAATGTGGTTGGAGCCCGCTAGAAAACGAGACTTTTCATTCAGAAATTACACATACATTCGTCAAAGGTTTTCTTGCTTTCGAAAATGGTAAAGTTTCTCCTGAAAAACACGGAGAAAGATTGCTTTTTGAACGCTAAAATCATTCCTTTTCAAAAAATATGAATGTTTAAGAAACATTTTTACATTTTTTGCGTCTAATAGAGAAAAATTAATTCAATATGATTAGAAAGCTTACTTTGGCATTTGCTGCAGTATTAGTTTCTGTAGTTGCTTTTGCCCAAAACCAGTTTCAGTGGAAAGAAGCTTCGAGTGGCGGGTACACGTATAAATATGTGACCAATGACCCTGCGAAAGCTCGTTTTTACACTTTGAAAAACGGTTTAACTGTTATTTTAAGTCCTACGAATAAGGATCCTAGAATCCAAGCGTATGTTGCCATCAAAGCAGGAAGTAAAACAGATCCTGCAACCAATACTGGTTTGGCGCATTATTTAGAGCACATGTTATTCAAAGGAACTGATAAATACGGTTCATTAGATTGGTCTAAAGAAAAAGTAGAATTAGAAAAAATTGACGCTTTATACGAGCAATATAATTCTACCAAAGACGAAGTGCAAAGAAAAGCCATTTATAAAAAAATAGATTCAGTTTCTGGAGTTGCTGCAAAATATGCAATTGCAAACGAGTACGACAAAATGATGTCTGCAATGGGCGCTCAAGGAACCAATGCTTTTACAAGTTTTGAGCAAACGGTTTATACAGATGATGTTCCTAGTGCTTCTTTAGATAAATATTTAGCAGTACAGGCAGAAAGATTCAGAAATCCAGTGTTGAGAATTTTCCATACTGAATTAGAAGCGGTTTACGAAGAAAAAAATAGAACGCTAGATAATGACGGAAGAAAAGTTTCTGAAACTTTATTTTCTAATCTTTTCCAAAAGCATAACTACGGTTTACAAACAACTATTGGTACAGTAGAACACCTTAAAAATCCTTCGTTAATAGAAATCAGAAAGTATTTTAATAAATATTACGTTCCTAATAACATGGGAATTATTCTTTCTGGTGATTTCAATCCAGATGAGGTAATTGCAAAAGTAGACAGGGCGTTTTCTTACATGCAACCAAAACCATTTGATAAATACACTTTCCAACCAGAAGATGCGATTACAGCACCAATTGTAAAAGAAATTGTAGGTCCGGATGCAGAAAATTTAACCATCGGTTACAGATTGCCTGGAAATAAAGATAAAGATGCTTTATTGGCAGATTTAGTTGGGCAAATTTTAACCAACGGAAGAGCAGGTTTATTAGACTTGAACTTGGTTAAAAAACAAAAATTATTGAGAGCTTCAGCTTTCACCTATTCATTGATTGATTACGGAATTTTATATCTTTCTGCTGCGCCAACTTCTGGTCAAAGTTTAGAAGATGTAAAAGCTTTAGTATTAAATGAAATCGAAAACCTTAAAAAAGGAAATTTTGATGACCAACTTATCACTTCTATCATAAATAACATCAAGAAAAACAAAATCTACGAAACTGAAAAATACGGTGATAGAGCTAGCGTTTTAATGGATGCTTTCACTTCAGAATTAGATTGGAGAGACCAAGTTGCATATGTAAATGATTTGTCTAAAATTAAAAAAGAAGACATCGTAGCTTTTGCTAATAAATATTTTGGTGACAATTATGTAGCTGTTTTGAAAAGAAAAGGAGAATCTCCTGCGACTGTAAAAATTGAAAAACCATCAATTACACCAGTAGAAACCAATGCAGATAAGCAATCAGCATTTGTGAAAATGATTGACGAAATGCCTGCAACTGCTGCGAAACCAGTTTTCTTAGATTACAAAAAAGATATTCAGAAATCTAAATTAGGAAAAGCAGAAGTGCTTTACGTTCCAAATAAGGACAATGATATTTTCAGACTAAGCTACCGTTACAAAATCGGTTCTTTGAATGATAAAAAACAAAGTTTGGCTTCTCAATACATTCAGTTTTTAGGAACTGATAAAATGACTGCCGAAGAAATTTCTAAAGCATTCTACAAAATTGCATGTAGTTTTAATGTTTCTACAGGAGAAGAGTACACCACGGTAAATATCGAAGGTTTACAGGAAAACTTTGAAAATGCAGTGAAATTGTACGAAGAAGTGGTAAATAATGTAAAAGCAGACGAAAAAGCATTAGCAGCGCTTAAAGCAAGATTGAATAAAGCGAGA
The DNA here is from genome assembly GCA_964530915.1 of uncultured Cloacibacterium sp. GTDB lineage: Bacteria > Bacteroidota > Bacteroidia > Flavobacteriales > Weeksellaceae > Cloacibacterium. The sequence continues at coordinate 12,469 of CAZHCK010000021.1, forward strand.
AAAGATGCTAAAGCAAATAAAGGTGCTATTTTACAAGGTTTAACAAGTTATGCGCTTTATGGTTCAGAAAATAAATTCAACAATGTTTTGACCAATGAGGAGCTGAATGCTGTAACCGCTCAAGAATTGGTAGACAGAATTAAAAACCTAAATAATTATGAGCAAACGGTAATTTATTACGGACCGGCTCCTATTTATAATTTTGTTTCTCAGTTGAAAACATTGCACCAAGTTCCTGCAAATTTTGCAGTAGCTGCTCCGGCAAAAACTTTCAAACAAGAAGTTCCTGCTAAAAATCAAGTGCTTTTTGCAGATTATGATATGGTTCAGGCAGAAACCAGATGGATTAGAAATACAGAAACCTACAACCCAGAAAAAACCACGATGGTTAATGTGTTCAATAACTATTTCGGTGGAGGTATGGGAAGTTTAGTGTTCCAAACCATCAGAGAAAGTAAAGCTTTGGCTTACAGTACTTACGGATATTACGTGCAACCACAGAAAAAAGGCCAAGATTACTATTTATTAGGTTATGTAGGTTCACAAGCAGATAAATTTAATGATGCTACGGTTGCCATGAACGAATTGCTAACCAAAATGCCAGAATTGCCTAAAAATTTAGAATTGGCTAAAAATCAAGTGAAAAAAGATATTCAAACAGAGAGAATTACTCAAGATGGTATCATTTACAACTATTTAAACGCTAAAAATTTAGGTCTAAATGATGACATTAGAAAGAAAATGTACGAAACGGTAGATAAAATTACGATGGCAGATGTTAAGAAATTCCACCAGAATTATTTCTCAGGAAAACCTTACACTTATGCAATTGTAGCTTCTGAAAAAAGAGTTTCTATGGATGACATGAAAAAACTAGGAGAAGTAAAAAAACTTTCTTTAGAAGAAATTTTCGGATACTAGAAACTTTCAAAATATTTTAAGAAAAGACCGCAATTTTGCGGTCTTTTTTTGTGAATTATCTTCTTTACATAACAGATTTTTTTCTCGGAATTTTATAAATGCTTACTTTTAAGAATTAATTTTAAACAAGACTTGTCATGAATATGTACACACAACCTATGCTTCAGGAGAACGCATTAAAAGATAAAGTAGCCATCGTTACTGGTGGTGGAAGTGGTTTGGGAAAAGCCATGACTAAATATTTTCTTCAATTAGGAGCCAAAGTAGTGATTACTTCAAGAAATTTAGAAAAATTACAAGGAACTACTGCAGAATTAGAAGCAGAAACTGGCGGAAAAGTACTTTGTGTTTCTTGTGATGTAAGAAATTGGGACGAAGTAGAAGCTATGAAAGAAGCTGCGATTAAAGAATTTGGTAGAATAGATATTTTGCTCAATAATGCTGCAGGAAATTTTATTTCACCAACCGAAAGATTGACGCATTCTGCTTTTGATTCTATTTTGGATATTGTTTTGAAAGGAACCAAAAACTGTACACTTTCTGTAGGGAAATATTGGATTGATAATAAAATTCCGGGAACTGTACTTAATATTGTTACCACTTATTCTTGGACGGGTTCTGCTTATGTAGTTCCTTCAGCTTGTGCAAAAGCAGGAGTTTTAGCGATGACCAGAAGTTTAGCTGTAGAGTGGGCGAAATATAATATTCGTTTTAATGCAATTGCGCCGGGACCATTTCCTACAAAAGGAGCTTGGGAAAGATTATTGCCGGGAGATTTAGCCGAAAAATTTGACATGAGAAAAAAAGTGCCATTGAGAAGAGTAGGAGAGCATCAAGAATTGGCAAACTTAGCAGCATATTTGGTTTCTGATTATTCAGCGTATATTAACGGAGAAGTAGTAACCATAGATGGTGGGGAATGGTTGCAAGGTGCTGGAGAATTTAATATGCTAGAACAAATTCCGCAAGAAATGTGGGATATGCTGGAAATGATGATAAAAGCAAAAAAGTCTAAATAAGATAAATAATTTTTATTATATTTGGAAAAAATGCCATGAAAAAACTAATTCTTTCCAATTTAATTGTATTTTCTTTAATCAGTTGTTCTAGTGATGGTTTGCAGAGTACTTCTACAATTGCTTCTTTAAACTATGATAATGGTTCTTTGGTAACAGGAAAAGTAAGTTCTACTGGAGTTCAAGCTCCTACAGGATTTTCTTTAAGTGAACTTGAAAATGGATATATAAACTTAGGTTTTTATTCATTTACGCATCCTACTATTCAGAATAGGAGACATTACATAGGAGATGATTTTGTAGTCCCAGTAAATGAAACTTGGAATATTGACGAGTTTACTTTTTATGTTTTTAAAGGATTAGAGGAAGACGTGTTCCCCGTGAATGCTGTGATGTTAGAAATTTATGATGGAGATCCAAGATTAAATACTTCACGTAAAATTTTTGGAGATTTTTCTACTAATTTATTTTTGAAATCTCAGGCTACAGATGTTTATAGGATTGCTTACAATTCTACTTCACTAGCAGAAGCTCATCAGGTTTATAGTGTAAAAGCTAAAATTCCAAATTTAAATTTACAAAGCGGTCATTATTATTTTAAAATGACTACTAAATATGAAGGAGCGAACTTTTTTTATTTTGCACCACATTTACCTCAGAGTAAAGTTAAAAATAACAATGGCTTCTATTTCGTAGTAAATAATTTGAATGAAACCTATTTTACTACAGACCCAGATTCTAAATTTGATTTTCCTTTCTTAATAAATGGAACTAAAGCGATAAATTAATCCCGAAAATATTTCGGGATTTTTAATTTTAAATCCCTAATTTTATCTTCTCAAAAAAAGACAATAATGTTGTGGAAAAATTTTTTTAAATTTTCACTAATTTTTAGTTTGGTTTTCATTGGGAAGTTAAATGCTCAAGTCTGCGGAGGTTCTTTCGGAGCGCCAATTTTCGTAGAAGATTTTGGGAGGGTAAATAATTCTTATCAGACGGTTTCTCCAGCGTTGGTTTCTCCAGCATTTACCAATTATATTTATTCATCAGTAATGCCACCAAGTGATGGTTATTATACGATTTCAAATACTACGGAATATTTACCTTGGAGTTGGCAAAAATCATTAGATCATACCAATGATCCGTCTGGAACTTATGGAAATATGTTGGTAGTAAATGCAGATTATACACCTGGAGAATTTTACAGAAGACGAGTTTCTAATTTGTGCTCCAATCAAATTTATAGATTTTCTGCATGGATTTTAAACATCCATAGAGCGGGAAGTAATATGATAAAGCCTAATGTTACTTTTCAAATTAGAAGTACTTCTGGAGTTATTTTAGGCTCTGTTTCTACTGGAGATTTGCCTCAAGAAGTAGGCGAAGTTTGGAAGAATTATTATTTAGATTTTAAATCAGACCCTTCTTCTTCTGATGTAGATGTAGTTTTAATTAATAATGCTCCTGGAGGAAACGGAAATGACTTGGCAATCGATGATATTAGTTTTTCACCCTGTGGTCCATCTACATCTATCACTGCTACTTTAGGAAATCTTTTTACCACTGGAGTTTGTGACAATTCACAGAGTTTTATCCTAACTGCGCAAATGAGTTCTAATACTTTTCAAAATGTAAATTTCATTTGGCAGAAAAGTACAGATGGTGGAAACACTTGGACAAATTTAACTGGCGCCACAAGTAATCCTAATATTACCATTCCGGCAGGGAGTTATCAGAATAATGACCAATTCCGATTTATTGTAGGTGAATCTACTAATATAAATCTGACTTCTTGTAGGGTAATGTCTGGTGTTTCTATGGTTAAAATCAATGGGTATCCTAATGCGCCAAGCACTAGAAGTTTTAGTTTTTGTAAAAGTTCTACCGCAACTCTCACGATTCCAGAAAATAATATACTTTGGTATACTTCTGCAACTGGTGGGATAGGAAATATAAATACTCCAATTATTGATACTTCTGTGGTTGGAATTAAAGATTTTTGGATTACTCAAACGGTTAATGGGTGTGAAAGTGCAAGAGCGAAAATTACAGTTAATGTTATTGATAATCCATCGGCTCCTGTCGTTTCAAATTATGAATTTTGTCAAAATTCCACGGCCTCATCTTTGTCAGCTGTTGGAACTGATTTGAAATGGTATACTAGTTCAACGGGAGGTACTGGAAATACAATCGCTCCAATTCCTAATACTTCAATTGCTGGAGATTTTTCTTTTTGGGTTACACAAACGGTAAATGGTTGTGAAAGTGAAAGAGCAGAAGTAAAAGTTAAAATTCTACAAGCTCCATTTTCCACTGTTTTAAAAGATACCTCTATTTGTGATGGAGAAAATATTGTTTTGGATGTAGGTGTTGGTTTTATTGCGGAATGGCAAACAAATCCTCCGATTGTGAGTCAGACGCTACAGGTTTCAAGTCCAGGAAAATATTCAGTAAAACTTACCGATAGTAAAGGTTGTGTAGCTGTTCAAACAGTTGAAGTAACTCCTGGTATTACTCCGATAATTACTCAAGTGAAAAGTGGGGAGGATTTTCTAGAAATTTTAGCGGAAAATGGGAATCCTCCATATTTATATTCTTTAGACAATGTAAATTGGCAAACTTCAAATATTTTTAAAAATTTGTCCGCTGGAATTTACCAGATTTATGTAAAATCTCAAACCAATAGTTGTACTGCGGTTGCTACTTCAGCGGTGCTTTTTATTCCAAATGCTTTTACACCTAATCAAGATGGATATAATGATGTGTGGAAGGTTTCTAATATTGAGTTTTTCTCTAATGTGAAACTTAAAATTTTTGATAAATTCGGCACTCAAGTTTTCACTGCTGAAGATGTTTTAAAATTCAATTGGGATGGTTTATATAACGGTAGATTATTGCCTTCGGGAACTTATTGGTATGTAATGGAAATTGATGGGCATTATAGCAGAACAGGCTGGATACTTCTTAAAAATAGATAAAAAATCCCAAGTCAACTTGACTTGGGATTGTATTTTAATAAATATTATTGATTAGTAAACTCTTAAACCAGCTCTTGGTCCAGAAGAAGCAACCGTTGCTTGAATTCTAGCTTTTTGACCAGCCGAAAACATAAACATAGCTGCATCATCTACATAATCCATATAGTTCATAAACATTACAGATCTTTTTACACCTCCGCAAGTGTTGTAAAGAGGGTAAGTTGGTTTACCATAATTAGCACCAGTTTGGGTTGGTGTATCAGTTACTAAATCACTTCCGCAAGTTGCGTCTCCCCAAATGTGACGAAGATTTAAATAATGACCTACTTCGTGAGTGCCTGTTCTTCCTAGGTTGAATGGAGAAGTAGCTCCGGTCTTACCAAAATAAGGAGCGGCGATTACTACACCATCTACAGCTGTACCAGCAGATTCTGGGAAAGTAGCGTAACCTAAAACTCCACCCATAGAACCTACTACCCAAATATTGAAATAACTTGCTGGTGAAGTAGCATCAATTCCGCCGGTAGAAGATTTTTTCATAGCGTCATTGGTGCTCCAAGAAGTTTTAGTAGTAGCTTTTCTTACCGTTTTAATTAAGTGAAATCTCACTTTAGTATCTCCTGCTTTTAGTGAAGAAAATTCTGTAGGAATTTTAGAAGCATCCGTGTTCGTTCCAGCGAAGTCTGCATTTAAAACTGCAATTTGCTCAGCGATTCTTGTAGCTGAAACATTTTCTGCGGTGGTTCTGTATAATACATTTACTACTACAGGAATGTCTACAGAGCCATCAGCATTTATTCTTCCAAGTTTTAGAGCTTGTTCGAATTTGTTGGCTTTTTCTTCATTGGCGATGTATTTTGCCATGAGTTTAGGGTCGCTTTTTAATCTTTCTGCTCTTAATTTTTCAGAAGGGCAACTTCTTCTAGAAGCGATGCTGGTGTTTTCTGTTAGTGTTTCAGTTGAGTCGTTTGAATTACAAGCGATTAGTGTTCCGAGTGTAAATACACCGAAAAGTAGTTTCTTCATAGTTGATTTTATTTGATTTTTAATTTTTCAGACCAATAAAAAGGGATTGCCAAAACCATGACAACCCCAATATTTTTAAAGAATATAGATTATAAGTTTCTTAATCCTGCTCTTACTCCGCCTGCAGCTACTACAGCTTGCATTCTGTCTCTTTGACCAGCAGAGAACATATACATTGCAGAATCATATACATAATCCATGTAGTTCATGAACATTACAGATCTTTGTACACCACCACAAGTATTGTATAAAGGATAAGTTGGTGAACCGCCATTAGAACTTGTTTGAGTAGGAGTGTCAGCTACGAAATCGTTTCCACAAGTTGCATCTCCCCAAATGTGACGAAGATTTAAATAGTGACCTACTTCGTGAGTTGCAGTTCTTCCTAGGTTGTATGGAGCAGTAGCACCAGTTACACCAGTGTATTTAGAAGCTAAAACAACTCCATCATTCCATAAACCAGCAGATTCTGGGAAAGTTGCGTATCCTAAGATGCTTCCCATATCACCTACAACCCAAATGTTGAAATATTGTGTTGGGTCTGTAGCGTCAATTCCTTTAGTAGAAGCTTTTTTCATAGCGTCATTGGTTTTCCAAGATCTTACAGTAGTTGATTTTCTTACTGTTTTTACCAATCTAAATCTTACTTTAGTGTCACCAGCAGCTACGGAAGCGAATTCAGCTGGGATTTTATTAACATCAGAGTTAGTTGCTCCGAAGTCTTTGTTAAGAACAGCGATTTGTTCTGCGATTCTAGCATCAGAAAGATTTTCTGCTGTAGTTCTGTATAATAAATTTACAACTACAGGGATTTCAACTGTTCCATCAGCTAATACTCTTCCTAATTTTTTAGCTTGAATGAATTTTTCAGTTCCCGCTTCAATTGCAGCAAATCTTGCTCTTGCTTTTGCGTCATTTTTAAGTAATTCTGCTCTGATTTCTTCAGATGGACAAGATTTTCTAGATGCAGTTGCTGTTCTAGCATTTGTGTCTTCTGTTAAGTTTGCAGTTTCCTCTGTTGTGTTACATGCTGCTAACATACCTAGCGCTATAACTCCGAATAGTAATTTCTTCATATCAAATTAATTTTTAATAAAATTGTTTTTAATTCACAGTTGCGAATATATAGAGTTGAAATTTAATGTGCAATATTTTTTTTTAATTTTTTTTCAAAAAGTGTTGATTTTTATTTAATGGATGTGTTTTTTCTTTGATAAATGATTATTAAATTAACTTAAATCTTTGTGAATTATATAATTTTATTAGGTTTTTTTTATTGCTGATTTTGTAATATTAGGGGGAAATGCTATAAATTTTTTATTTTTTAGATAAAATTTTTGTAAAGTTTTCAAAATAGAAAAATCCGCCTGAAAAAATTCCAGACGGACCTCCTATGAAAAACTTAAATGGTTAGTTATATATGAAAAATATGAATGTTATATTTCAACTGGTCGAAAAACCAGTCCGCTCTCTTCGAAATAATCTAAAGTTATTCTATCGCCATCGTTTATCTTTCCTGCGAGAATTTCTTTAGACAATCTGTTGAGAACTTCTTGTTGAAGCACTCTTTTTAATGGTCTAGCTCCAAATGTAGGATCGTAACCTTTGTTAGTTAGATATTTTAAAGCGTCTTCGGTTGCGGTTAAGATGATGTTTCTCTTTTCTAACATTTGATTAAATCCTCTTAATTGGAAATTCACGATTTTACCAATTTCTGATTTGCTTAATGGTTGGAAAAGTACCACTTCATCTATTCTGTTTAAAAATTCTGGACGAAGAGATTGTTTCAATAATCCGAAAACTTCTTCTTTGGTTGCTTCTAAAGTTTCAAAATCGATATTGTCATCTTTGTCACGCTGTGCAGCGTCAAAACGTTCCTGAATAATATGCGAACCAAGGTTGGAAGTCATAATGATGATAGAATTTTTAAAATTCACCACTCTTCCTTTATTATCGGTTAATCTTCCGTCGTCTAAAACTTGTAAAAGCGTATTGAAAACATCTGGATGCGCTTTTTCTATTTCGTCAAGAAGTACTACAGAATATGGTCTTCTTCTTACAGCTTCGGTTAATTGTCCGCCTTCATCATAACCTACATAACCTGGAGGCGCTCCTACCAATCTAGAAACTGAGTGTCTTTCTTGGTATTCACTCATGTCAATTCTAGTCATGTTGTTCTCATCGTCGAATAGGAATTCTGCCAAAGCTTTCGCTAACTCGGTTTTACCAACACCAGTGGTTCCTAAGAAAAGGAAACTTCCGATTGGTTTTTTTTCGTCATTTAATCCTGCTCTATTTCTTCTAATGGCATCAGCAACTGCGGAAATGGCTTCTTCCTGACCTACCACTCTGTGATGGAGTTCGGTTTCTAGATTTAGTAATTTTTCTCTTTCAGATTGAAGTAATTTGGTTACTGGGATTCCCGTCCATTTTGCAATGACTTCTGAAATATTTTCAGCGGTTACCTCTTCTTTGATGAGTTCATTCTGATGATTTTGCATTTCGAGTTCTAATTTTTTCAAATCTTCCTCTTTTTCTCTGAGTTTACCGTATTGTATTTCGGCAACTTTTGCGTAATCACCAACTCTAGAAGCTCTTTCTGCTTCTAATTTCAGAGATTCTATTTCTTTTTTAATGGCGGTTAAATCTTCAGATTTTTGTTTTTCGCCAAGCCATTTTGCATGGATTTCGTTTCTTTGTTCCTGAATTTTGGCAATATCTTCTTTTAGATGATTGATCTTCAATTCATTTTTCTCTCTGGAAATTGCGGCGAGTTCTATTTCTAACTGCATTAGTTTTCTGTCAAGAACATCTAGTTCTTCAGGCTTAGAATTGATTTCCATTCTTAGTTTTGCTGAAGCTTCATCGATTAAGTCGATGGCTTTATCAGGTAAAAATCTGTCTGAAATATATCTTTGAGACATTTCTACGGCAGCAATAATGGCTTCGTCTTTTATTCTTACTTTGTGGTGTGCTTCGTACTTGTCTTTAATTCCTCTCAAGATAGAAATCGCAGATTCTGTGTCTGGTTCTTCTACCATTACTTTTTGGAAACGTCTTTCTAAAGCTTTATCTTTTTCAAAATATTTTTGATATTCATTTAAAGTAGTTGCACCTACTGCTCTCAATTCTCCTCTTGCCAATGCAGGTTTTAAAATATTAGCAGCGTCCATTGCGCCTTCTCCACCTCCAGCTCCTACTAATGTGTGAATTTCATCGATGAAAAGAATGATTTGTCCATCACTTTTGATGACTTCATTCACTACAGATTTTAAACGCTCCTCGAATTCACCTTTGTATTTCGCACCTGCAATTAATGCGCCCATATCTAGTGAATAAATGGTTTTATCCATCAGGTTTTCAGGAACGTCTCCTGAAATTATTCTGTGGGCAATTCCTTCTGCAATAGCGGTTTTACCTACACCTGGTTCACCAATCAGAATCGGGTTGTTTTTGGTTCTTCTTGATAAAATTTGTAGGACTCTTCTTATTTCTTCGTCTCTACCAATTACAGGATCTAGTTTTCCTTCTGCAGCGAGTTCGTTGAAGTTTTTAGCATATTTATTTAAACTTTGGTAAGTTTCTTCTGAACTTGCCGAAGTTGCTTTGCTTCCTTTTCTCAATTCTTTTATTGCGGCTTCTAATGAATTTTTAGTCACTCCAAAATCTTTCAAAATTTTAGAAACTTCAGAATTTACATCTAAAAGTGAAAGCCAAAGATGCTCAATAGTCACATATTCGTCGCCCATTTTTTTGGCAACATTAGGAGCGTCTAATAGAATTTTATTTGCTGATTGAGAAAGATAAATGTTTCCACCTTCTACTTTTGGAAGTTTTTCTAAGGCTTCACGGTTTTTTTCTCTAATGAGATTGAGGTCTGCTTCTGATTTTTTCATTAAGAAAGCAGAAATATTTTCATCTATTTGAAGAATACCTTCTAATAAATGTTGAGGTTCAATGCTTTGATGGCCAAAATCCAGCGCAATTTGTTGTGCTTTTTGAATGGCTTCTTGTGATTTTGTGGTATATTGGTTTAAGTTCATATTAATGGTTTTGATTGGAATGCTTCAAAATGTATTCTAAAGTTATTTTTAGGTCAAAATTTCCTGATTTTTGTAATTGCTTAGGTTTTTTAAAGACAAAATTTCTGAATTTTATATATGATTGAGTTTAGATGTTGACATTGTTTCAGGTTTATGTTTAGGTGTTTGATAAATAAAATTCATAATTTTTATTTGTTTTATTATATAATGTTAATTTTTTTAGAAAATTTATATTGTATATTTGTGAAAAGCACAAATACCAATGAAGAATCTCACTCCGAGACAACAAGAAATACTTAATGTAGCTCTTGAGTTGTTCTATAAAAGAGGTTTTGCAGATACCTCTATGAGAGACATTGCAGAAGTGATGAATGTAAAAGCAGCATCACTTTATGCACACATTAAGTCTAAAGAAGAAATTATGGAGTGGATTAGTGATGATGTTTCTAACAGATTTATGAAGAGATATAACGACCTTAAAAATCCCAACCTATCTCCTTTAGAAAAAGTAAAAATTTTGGTTGTTAATCATCTTACAGCAATGTATAATAATGTAAAGATGTTCGATGTTTTTTTACCAATATTTATAGATTAAAAGTAGATTTTAAAGAGCAGCATATATATTTAGATAGAATTAATTTCTATAAAGATCTTGCAGAAGAAGTCATCAGAGAATATTTACTTTCTTTGGGCTTAAAAGATGATGAAAATTTAATGTTGACGACCAAGTTCTCCCTTAATGTCCTGAATAACGTTTACCGATACATTCCCGAAGAAAATTTTGATTTAGAAAAGCATATTCGTTTTCTTCAAAATGTTTTACTTTATGGCGTGATTGGGAAAAAATAAATTTATCTTTTATTTTTCGCATAAAATATTATATTTGTTGACATCGGGTTACTTCCGAAGAAATGAATTGATATGAACCATTTTTATATATTAAAAGTAGCTAAAATTCAGAAGGTTACAAATGAAGCGGTAAAAATTACCTTCGAAATACCTTCTTCTATACAAGATAAATTTAAATTTAAACAGGGGCAATATCTTAACCTTAAGTTTAATTTCGGGGAAGAAGAGTTTCGCCGTTCGTATTCTATCATAGATGCACCTTCAGAAAATTCTCAAACGCTTTCCATTTTAGTTAAACAGATGGAAAATGGCACTATTTCTACCTTTCTTAACCAAAATCTTAAAGAAAATGATGAGGTAGAAGTGCAACAACCTATGGGAAATTTCTGTACCAATTATCACGCATCTAATCATAAAAATTATGTGGGAATAGCAGCAGGAAGCGGTATTTCTCCAGTTTTGTCTAATCTCAAAGAAGCATTGTTTCAAGAACCAAATGCTAAAGTTTTATTGTTTTTTGGCAATAAAAATTCTCAAAATATTTTGCTCAAAGAAGAATTAGATGCTTTGAAAGCACAATTTCCAGAGCGATTTCAGGTAACACATGTTTTGAGTAGAGAACCACAAGAAGATGCTCTTTTTGAAGGAAGAATCACTACTGAAAAGTTAGGACAACTTTTAGATAAAAATTCCGAAATAAAACCAGAAGATTCTACGTTTTTCATTTGTGGACCCACCGAAATGATTAAGTCCACTTCGGATTTTCTGAAAAAAGAAAGAAAAGTTCCTGCATTGCAGGTTTTATATGAATATTTCTCTGCTCCAGATGATGAAGATAATGCAGAAATGAGCGAAGAATTCAAGAAAATACCCAACTTAGAAAGTTTTGTGACGTTAATTATAGATGATGATGAGTATTCTATTCATCTCAATTCTAAAAAAGAAAGTATTTTAGATAAAGCATTGAAAGAAAACTTACCAGTTCCGTTTGCTTGTAAAGGCGGTGTTTGTTGCACCTGCAAAGCCCAAGTGGTGGAAGGTGAGGTTTTTATGGAAAAAAACTTTGCGCTTACCGAAGACGAAGTCGCAAGAGGTTTTGTATTAACTTGTCAGTGTCACCCTACTACCAATATTGTGATGCTGAACTATGATGTATAATTCATTCTAAAAATTTAAAAAAATGGTCAATTGGAAATTCGCAAAAGCCATCGATGAAAACGAAGAGTTCAAGATTAATGGCACAAACATTTGGAACCATTATTGGCATTGTGTCAACAAAAAAGTAGAAGTAAAAGGACCTTATGAAGGGCAAGTTTACTTTTTCAAAGAGTATGAAATTACCAACGAAGACCAAAAAATAAACTTCGTTGCAGGAGAATTTGTAAATTCTAAAGTAGGGATTTATATAAAAGACGATTTAAGCGACGGAAAATTATGATTTGGCTTATCGCTGTCTGCTTTCTGCAATCAGCTGAAAAGAGTTCATAATCAAAAAAATATTGTATTAAAAAATTTAAAAAATGCTGAAAGCAGATTGCCGAAAGCTGAAAGCAAAAATATGGATACAGAAAAATTTTTACAATACGTTCAAGCCGAAAATAAGGTAGAACCCAAAGATATGATGCCAGAAGATTACAGAAAACTTCTGGTGAGACAGATTTCGCAACATGCTCATTCTGAAGTAGTGGGGATGCTGCCAGAAGCCAATTGGATTACCAGAGCGCCAAGTTTGAGAAGAAAAATGGCACTTTTGGCAAAAATTCAAGATGAAGCAGGTCACGGTTTGTATTTATATGCCGCTACAGAAACGCTGAACAACGGAGAAATTGCCGCAGACAGAGATTCTACCTATAATGATATGCTTTCTGGAAAAGCCAAATATTCTAGTATTTTTAATTATCCAGCATTAAGTTGGGCAGATATTGGAGCGATTGGCTGGTTGGTAGACGGTGCAGCCATTATGAATCAAGTAATGTTGATGGGAAATTCTTACGGTCCTTATTCCAGAGCTATGCTCAGAATTTGTAAAGAAGAATCTTTTCACCAAAGACAAGGCTACGAAATTCTGATGACGCTTTGCCGTGGAACCAAAGAACAGAAACAACTGGCTCAAGATGCTTTAAACAGATTCTGGTGGCCAGCTTTGATGATGTTTGGCCCGAATGATGACGCTTCTCCGAATTCTCAAAAATCAATGAATTACCGAGTAAAAAGAGAAAGTAACGATGCTCTTCGCCAAAGATTTGTAGATGTTACCGTTCCTCAAGCAGAATTTTTAGGGCTGAAAGTTCCAGATAAAAATTTAAAATGGAATGAAGAAACGCAGCACTATGATTTTGGTGATTTACCTTGGGATGAATTTAATGAAATCTTAAAAGGAAACGGACCGTGCAATAAAAAACGCCTCGAAACCAAAAGAAAAGCACAAGCAGAAAACGCTTGGGTAAAAGAAGCTGCGATTGCGTATGCTGCAAACCAGGAAAATTTGAAAATGAGTTAATTAGATAATTTGAAAATGTTTAAAGGAAGATTTGGAGATTTTTATTTGGTAAAAGTTTGGGCTTTTATATTAATTATAGGCTCAATAATATTTCCATTTCTTCATTTCGAATTAAAAGGTGATTCAAAATTTATAATTGGTATTATTGAATTTATTTTTTTTGAAATTTTTCTTGGTTTTTTTATCTCAATTCCATCTTTATTAATTTCAAACATAATTTATATAATATCAAGTAGATATAGGTTTTCCAATGTAAAAGTACTTATTATTACCCTTTTGATTTCATTTGTAACAACATTATCAACATATATATATTTATTTAATTTGAGTTTTTCTAATTATAAAACGAATAATGGAGGATTAGTTTTTTGTATTTTATTTTCATTATTACTGCTTATTGGATTAGTTATTTTTAGAAATTCTGATAAACATCAAATAACAACAGACAAACAAAATATATGAGCAATTTAGATATGTGGGAAGTTTTTATCCAAACCAAACCCGGACTTTCTCATAAACACGCAGGAACGGTTCAAGCGCCCACTGCAGAACTCGCACTTCAAAACGCTAGAGACGTTTATACAAGACGCGGAGAAGGAACTTCTATTTGGGTAGTTCCTAGTAAATATGTGGTAACAAGCGAAGGAATAGACAAAGAAGCATTCTTTGATCCTGCAGATGATAAACTCTATCGTCATCCTACTTTTTACCAAATTCCTAATGATGTGAAGAATATGTAAAATAGACAACAGATGTTAGATTTCAGATAGTAGACAATATTTGAAAATCTGATATCTAAGGTCTGATATCTGATATCTATATAATGAAAAACTACCTCCTAAAACTCGCAGATGATTCCCTGATAATGGGGCAAAGATTGGCAGAATGGTGCGGAAAAGGTCCGTACTTGGAAGAAGATATTGCGGTAATTAACATCGCTCTTGATCAACTAGGTCAAGCCAATAATTTCTACAATTTAGCGGCAAATTTATTTAATGACGGCAGAACTTCGGATGATTTTGCCATGCTTCGTGTGGAAAAAGAATACCTCAATGCACAATTGGTAGAATTACCCAATGGCGATTATGCCAATACCATTATGAAGGCTTATTTCTTTGCCGTTTATCAAAAATTATTGTACGAAAATTTAAGCAATTCTGCAGATGAAGAACTGAGAGCTATTGCTCAAAAATCTCTGAAAGAAGTAAAATATCACTACACACATACCGAAACTTGGATGCGCATTTTTGCTCAAGGAACTGAAGAAAGCCGAAAAAGAATAGAAGCGGCTCTCGAAAATCTTTGGGAATACACAGGTGGACTTTTTGATGAAGTTGAAAGCGAAGAAAATTTGGTGAGTTTAGATTTAATCCCATCTTCAAAACAATTATATGAAGATTGGAAGTCTAAAATCGCAGAAGATTTTGCCAAATTTGGTTTAGAAATTCCAACTTCTGAATTTATGCAAAAAGGCAGCAGAAAAGGAATTCACACCGAATATTTTGGATATATTTTGTGTGAATTACAGTATATGCAAAGAACCTATCCAAATTGTGTTTGGTAGAAATGCAAGATTTATTAGAAATACTCACTCAGATTCCAGACCCCGAAATTCCAGTAATTAACATCGTGGAACTTGGGATTGTTCGTGATGCAAAAATGATTTCTGAAACAGAAGCAGAAATCATCATTACGCCTACTTATTCTGCATGTCCGGCTATGTTTAATATCGAAGAAGATATTATCAAACTATTTAAAGAAAAAGGAATTTCTGCAAAAGTAGTTACCAAAATGTTTCCAATTTGGACTACTGATTGGATGACTGATGAAGCCAGAGAAAAACTAAGAGCTTACGGAATTGTTCCACCAGAAAAAGGTGCAGATGAAAATCATCTTCACATTCCCAAAAAATGTCCAAGATGTGGTAGCGAAAACACTATGCAAATCAGCAGATTCGGGTCTACACTTTGCAAAGCCAGTTATCAGTGCCAAGATTGTTTAGAACCCTTTGATTATTTTAAATGTCATTAACGTAAAATTGTGGAACTGTAAAGTTGCAAAATCGCAGAACCAAAAAAATCACATAAAAACATTAGATTTGTAAAAACGACTTTACGATTTTACAAATTAACAATTCTAAAAAAAATGTATTACACTCAGATAGAAATAGAAACCCATTTCGAGGGTAAGTTGAAAATCGCTTATCTCAATCAGCCCGAAACCTATAATTCACTCAATAAAATTTTACTCCAAGAGTTGAAAAATTTCATTGTAGAATGCAATGAAGATGAAAACGTGCGTTGTGTAGCACTTTCTGGCAGAGGAAAAGCTTTTTGTTCGGGACAAAATTTGAAGGAAGCACTTTCACTCGGAAATGTAGAGGAAGAAAGAGTGATTCAGAAAATGGTGGTAGACTATTACAATCCTTTGGTTGAAGAAATTGCACATTGTCAAAAACCAGTCGTTTCTTTGGTGAATGGTCCTGCAGTTGGAGCTGGAGCAATGTTGGCGCTGATTTGTGATATTTGTTTGGCTACAGAAAATTCATATTTTTCTCAAGCTTTTGTGAATATTGGCTTAATTCCAGATACTGGTGGAACGTATTGGTTGCCAAAGTTAGTAGGACGTCAACAAGCTAATTATCTTGCTTTTACAGGAAAAAAACTCACGGCAAATGATGCTTTGAAACTGGGTTTAATTGCAGATGTTTTCGGTGATGCAGAATTTTCTGCAAAATCTATGGAAGTGCTGGAAACGCTTTCTCATTTACCAACAAAAGCGATTGCGTTAACCAAAAAAGCATTCAACCATTCTTATGAAAACGATTTAAAAGAGCAGTTAGATTTAGAAGGAATTTATCAACAAGACGCAGCAGAAACCCAAGATTTCAAAGAAGGCGTTACTGCATTTTTAGAAAAAAGAAAACCCAATTATACAGGAAAATAACAAAGATGCAAGAATCAAGAATCAAGAACCAAGAGTCTAGAGTCTCGAATCTGGAATCTGGAATCTCAAAAATTGGAATCATCGGCTCTGGAACTATGGGAATCGGTATTGCGCAAGTAGCAGCTACTGCACATTGCGAGGTTTTTTTATACGATGCCAACTTCTCACAAACCGAAAAATCTCTAAAAAATTTAAAAACCACATTAAATAAATTAGCGGAAAAAGGAAAAATTTCTGCTGAAAAATCTTTAGAAATTTTCAATCAAATTAAGCCTTGTCAAGAAATCAAAGAATTAAAAGATTGCGATTTGGTCATAGAAGCCATCATCGAAAATAAAGAAATCAAGCAAAAAGTTTTCGCCGAGTTAGAAACCTATGTTTCAGAAAAATGTGTTTTGGGTTCTAATACTTCGTCTATTTCCATTACATCACTTCAGGCAGAGCTTAAAAATCCTGAACGTTTTATCGGGATTCATTTCTTCAATCCAGCGCCATTAATGCCTTTGGTGGAGGTAATTCCAGGATTATTGACTGAAAATAATTTGGCTCAAGAAATCGTGAATTTAATGAAATCTTGGGGTAAATCTCCTATCATTGCTAAAGATGTTCCCGGTTTTATTGTTAACCGAATTGCAAGACCTTTTTATGGTGAAGCTTTGAGAATAGTGGAAGAGAATTTGGCAAAACCAGAACAAGTGGATGATGCGATTAAATCTCTTGGAAATTTCAAAATGGGGCCGTTTGAATTGATGGATTTAATAGGAATTGATGTTAATTTTTCGGTAACGAAAACCGTTTATCAAGATTATTTCTTCGATCCCAAATATAAACCTTCCTTGCTTCAGCAAAGAATGAG
Source organism: uncultured Cloacibacterium sp. (assembly GCA_964530915.1). GTDB lineage: Bacteria > Bacteroidota > Bacteroidia > Flavobacteriales > Weeksellaceae > Cloacibacterium. The sequence goes on from CAZHCK010000021.1 coordinate 29,604, forward strand.
CGAAGCCAAATTACTTGGTAGAAAAACAGGAAAAGGCTTTTATGATTATTCTGATGGAAGTGAAAAACAAGTTCCTCAAAAAGATGAAAGTCTGTATGAAATGATTTTCATGAGAATTATTTCTATGCTCATTAATGAAGCGGTGGAAGCAAAAAGATTAGGAATTGCCAATGATGAAGATATAGAAACAGCGATGCAAAAAGGCGTAAATTATCCGAAAGGATTGTTGAATTGGGGAAAAGAAATAGGCTTTTCAAAAATTTCTGAAGTCTTACAAAATCTCTACGAAGAATACCAAGAAGAACGCTACAGACAAAGTCCGTTGCTTAGAAAATTGAATTAATTTAAGAGCTGAATTTCATTATCAAATTGTCACATTAACGCGTTATCAAATTCAAAATATGAATCCAAAATTAATTATTGCAATCATAAACGCTGTTGTATCTTTCGTAATTATTGTTCCGATGAGTTTTTTCATGAATAAATTCATCAACAATTCTGAGGATACTTTTGTACAGTTTTTCCAAGATAAATGGTTGATTTTAACAGTATTTGTTTTAATTTTCACCATATACAATAGCTTTTTAAAAGGCAGAAAACTTAAATAATTTCAAAAAAAATGACACCATTAGAAACCGCACAATACATGCTCAATCAAGATTTTTTCTCTCAATGGATGGAGATAAAACTGGTTGAAGTTCGTGAACATTACTGTTTGATTGAAATGCCCATCAAAAAAGAGATGATTAATGGCTTAAAAACGGTTCATGGCGGAGTAACTTTTGCTTTTGCAGATTCTGCATTGGCATTTTCTTCTAACAATACGGGAGATGCAGCAGTTGCGCTCAATTGCATGATTAATTTTACCAAAGCAGTACGTTTAGGAGACACCCTTTTTGCAGAGAGTATTCTGATGGCAGATACCAGAAAAACGGCAGTTTATGACATTACGATTACCAATCAGCATAAAGTGGTGGTTGCAAGTTTCAGAGGAACTGTTTATAAAATTGATAAAAAAGTAGTTGATTTATAATTTCGAAATCAGATATGAAACAAGTATACATCATAGATTACATCAGAACACCGATTGCTAAATTTCAAGGTGGTTTATCAGAAGTAAGAGCAGATGATTTAGCAGCCATCGTTTTGAAGGAAATTGTAAAGAGAAATCCACAAATTCCCGCCGAAGAAATAGAAGATGTGATTTTAGGTTGTGCCAATCAAGCTGGCGAAGATAACCGAAATGTAGCAAGAATGGCTTCACTTTTGGCAGAACTTCCTATAAAAATTGGAGGAGAAACCGTGAACAGATTATGTGCTTCTGGAATGGCAGCAATTACCAATGCGTACAGAGCGATTGCAATTGGCGAAGGCGAAATTTATTTGGCTGGAGGAGTTGAACAGATGACTAGAGCGCCTTATGTTTTGAGTAAATCTGCTCAGCCTTTTGGCAGAGACGTACAGTTATTTGATAGCAGTTTCGGGTGGAGGTTTATTAATCCTAAAATGAAAGAACTCTACGGAGTTGATGGAATGGGAGAAACCGCTGAAAATCTAGCCGAAATCTATAAAATTTCCAGAGAAGCGCAAGATGAATTCGCATTGCTTTCTCAGCAAAAAGCTACTTCTGCTCAAAATTCAGGAAGATTAGCTCAAGAAATTGTAAAAGTAGAAATTCCACAAAAAAAAGGAGAACCGAAAATCTTTTCAGAAGACGAATTTGTAAAACCAGATACTACTTTAGACAAATTAGCGAAGCTAAGACCTGCTTTCAAAAAAGAAGGTGGAAGTGTTACTGCAGGAAATTCTTCTGGCTTAAATGACGGAGCTGCTGCCATGATTTTGGTAAGTGAAGATGCAGTAAAAAAATATAATTTGAAGCCATTGGCAAAAATTATTTCAAGCGCAGTTGTTGGCGTAGAACCTAGAATTATGGGAATCGGACCAGTAGAAGCGACCAAAAAAGCGCTTTCTAGAGCCAATCTTTCGTTGGAAGATATGGATATCATTGAACTCAACGAAGCTTTTGCAGCTCAAGCATTATCAGTTTTACAGGAATTAGGAATTGATGCAAAAGACGAACGACTAAATCCAAATGGTGGCGCGATTGCCTTAGGTCATCCTCTCGGAATGTCAGGAACCAGAATTGTAGGAACAGCCGCTTTAGAATTACAGAAAAAAAATAAAAAATATGCACTTTGTACGCTCTGTATCGGAGTTGGACAAGGTTACGCAATGATTATCGAAAAAATTTAGCCGAGAATTCACAGTCTTGAACTTTTGGTTCTTTTGTTTCAAGACAAAAGAACATAAATAAAAATATATGGCAAATATTTATTCATACCACGGTATAAAACCCATCATCAAAAAGTCAGCATACATCCATCCTCAAGCGGTAATTATAGGAAATGTAGAAATTGGAGAAGAAGTATACATCGGTCCCAATGCAGTTTTGCGTGGAGATTGGGGAAAAATCATCATCAAAGACGGCGCAAACGTTCAAGAAAACTGTACGCTTCACGTTTTTCCGGGAATTCCGACTATTTTAGAAGAATCGGCGCATATTGGTCACGGTGCGATTATTCATTCGGCGCACATTGGCAAAAATTGTTTGGTTGGGATGAACGCCGTAGTGATGGACAATGCCAAAATAGGAGACGAATGCATTATTGGGGCTTTGAGTTTCGTTCCCACTGGTTTTATTTCGGAAAATAGAAAATTGATAGTTGGCAGTCCAGCAAAAATTATTCGCGAAGTTTCAGACGAAATGATTGCCTGGAAAACCAAGGGAACCGCTATTTATCAAGAATTGGCTCGTGAAGGTCACATTGCCATTCAACCGTGCGAACCGTACACAGACTTTGTAGAACAAACGCCCAATAAAATTGTAGATTACTCCGTTTGGACGAAGTAATGGCGCCAAATTTCCGCCTTCCGTTCCCGCTTTTTTATTTTAAAAAAATAAAAAGAGCTCCACTCAAGTCGGGGCGCAATAAGTGTCGATATGAATTTACCATTGAAACCAAAATGAAAATAGCAGAGTTATAGAAGGTTGAAATAGTAATATAATTGCAGATAGAAATAATTCTTTTCTACTTTCGATAAAAAAATAACTATAGCCAAACAAAACAAAGGAAATAACCAAAGAAATAATTAAATTTAGCGCGTTTAAGAATGATAAAATGAAAAAAAATCATTTGAAAATTTCCAAGAAGCTATTAAACAAAAAAATAATATCCAACAAAAAAGGTAATAAATTTTTATTGGTATAGGTAAACTAGCAATTGTTTTTATGATACTTTTCATTATTCTATATCCAAAAATATAAAAAATACATGAGAAAACTAAAAAACTATATATCAGGACAATGGATTGAAGGAAACGGCCACGAAATTCCGCTTTACAATGCTGTAAACGGAGAATTGGTTGCCATTTCAGATACTTCGGGACTAAATTTCGAAGAAGCATTGCATTTTGGAAGAACCACAGGTTATAAAAACTTGTCTTCTATGACTTTTTACGACCGTGGAGAAATGCTCAAAAAAATCGCATTGTATCTTTTAGAAAGAAAGAAAAAATACTACGAACTTTCTTACAAAACAGGAGCCACTCATATTGATTCTTGGGTAGATATAGAAGGCGGTTTCGGTACTTTTTTCACCTATTCAGGTTTAGCAAAAAGAATGCTTCCCAATACACCATTTTGGGTAGATGGAGATACACAGAAAATTTCTACCAACGGAACCCATCTCGGAACGCATATTTTGGCACCAAGTGAAGGTGTTTCTGTACAAATTAATGCGTATAATTTTCCAGTTTGGGGAATGTTAGAAAAATTGTCTACATCGCTTTTGGCGGGAGTTCCAGCTGTTGTAAAACCTTCACCTTACAGTTCTTATCTTACGAATGAAGTTTTCAAAGATATGATAGAAAGCGGTTATCTTCCTGAAGGTGCAGTTCAGTTGGTTTGTGGCGAACCAGGTAATATTTTAGATTTCGTAAAAGATGGAGATTCTGTGGTTTTTACAGGCTCTGCAAATACAGGTAGAAAACTGAAAGCGCTACCGTCAATTTCTGGAAATGCAGTTCGTTTTAATATGGAGGCAGATTCTTTGAACTGTTCTATTCTTGGGTTAGATGCAAAACCGGGAACTCCAGAATTTGATTTGTTCATTAAAGAAGTTAAAAATGAAATGACGACAAAGGCTGGACAAAAATGTACTGCCATCCGTAGAATTATTGTTCCTGAAAATTTAGTGGGCGATGTTCAAAGTGCGTTGTCAAAAGCTTTAGATGCAACTAAAATTGGAAATCCATTAAGCAGAGAAACCAAAATGGGTTCCATTGTAGGCAAAGAACAAATGCAGATTTTAGAAGAAAAAGTAAATCTTTTAAAAGCTGAAACAGAACTCATCTACGATGGAAAGCATGATTTGGTAGAAGCAAATTATGAAAATGGAGCTTTCTTCACTCCGAAAGTTTTCTATAATGATAAACCTTTTGAAAAAAATATATCTCACGAACTCGAAGCTTTTGGCCCAGTTTCTACGATTATGCCATACAAAGATACAGAAGAAGCAGCTGCTTTAGCAAAACGAGGAAAAGGAAGTTTGGTAGGTTCTATTGTTTCTCATGATGAGAAATTTGTAGCAGAAACTTCTTGGAAAATGGCGAGTTCTCATGGTAGAATTTTTGTTTTGAATAGAGATAATGCCAAAGAAAGTACAGGTCATGGTTCACCGCTTCCTACGCTGATGCATGGCGGTCCTGGTAGAGCTGGTGGTGGCGAAGAAATGGGAGGTTTAAATGGGCTTCACTTTTTCCTTCAAAAAACTGCGATTCAAGGTTCACCAGATATTTTGACGGCGATTACAAAAGTCTACACGCAAGGAGCTGAAAAAAAATTTAGTGATAAACATCCTTTCCAAAAATATTTTGAAGAAGTAGAAGTTGGAGATTCTCTAGAAACCGCAGGAAGAACAGTTACGGAAGCAGATATTGTGAATTTTTCTAATGTTTCATGGGATCATTTTTATGCGCATACAGACTCAACAAGCTTAAACGGAACTATTTTTGACAAAACCGTTGCACACGGATATTTCATTCTTTCTGCAGCTGCTGGTTTATTCGTTTCAGGGAAAAAAGGGCCTGTAATTGCCAATTATGGATTAGAAAATGCAAGTTTCTTTAAGCCAGTTTATGCTGGTGATACTATTACCGTTTATTTGACTGCAAAAGAAAAAATCAACAGAGGTGTAAAAGGTAGAAATATTCCAAGTGGAGTGGTAAAATGGTTGGTTGAGGTAGTGAATCAAAGAGAAGAAGTGGTTTGTGTCGCTACCATTTTGACTTTAGTTGCCAAAAAATCTCCTTTCATTGAGTTGAACAGAAGAAATATTCAAAAATTATTGAACAATTTAACTGAAAGTACGAAGCCGAATTGGGGAAAAATGACTGCTCAACAAATGCTGGAACATTTAGAAATAACTTTGCTGTACAGCATTGGTGAACCAGAAGCTGAGAAATGTTTCACGCCAGAAGAGCATTTAGAAAAGTATCAAGATTCTCTATACAATCACCGAAAAATGCCAAAAGATTTTCCTGCGCCGTTCCTTCCAGAAGATGGAACATTACCAGAGTTGAAATATAAAAATCTGGAGCAGGCCAAAGAAAAATTTTTAGAAAATCTTCAGAAATATCAGATTTATTATAGAGAAAATCCTGAAGCGGAGCATTTACATTTTGTCTTTGGAAAGCTCAATAAAGAAATGATGGAGTTGATGCACAGAAAACATTTTACGCATCATTTTGAACAATTTGGATTAGTATAGCGCACTGATTTTATGGATTTTCACAGATTGTTATAAAATTTATATTTGTGCAATCTGTGTAATCAGTGAGAGATAAAATAAAAAAAACTAATATAAAAAATGACAGAAAATGAAATAACGTATCTTATAAGAAAATCTATTTATGAGGTTTACAATTATCTTGGCCCTGGATTATTAGAAAATATTTATGAAAAAGCAATGCTGATTGAACTGCAAAATCAAGGTTTAGAGGCCAGAAATCAAGTTCCAATTTCAGTTGATTATAAGGAAATAGATTTAGAAATGGGATTTAGAGCCGATATTTTAGTAGAAGAAAAAATAATAGTAGAAATAAAATCAGTAGAAACACTCAATCCAATTCATCACAAACAATTATTGACTTATTTAAAACTCACTAATTCACATTTAGGAATATTGGTGAATTTTAATACTATTGATT
>CAZHCK010000022.1:0-35681 GCA_964530915.1 uncultured Cloacibacterium sp.
TATTGAATCTTGTTTCTCCGTTTATTAAAAAAAGAATTAAATGATTTATTTTTCCTAATTAGTTTTTATAGTTTATTATTTGAACAACGCCCCGAATTTTCGAAGAAAATTCGGGGCGTGTTTATAGGAATGATTTGAGGAAACCCAATGATAAATAGAAAATTAATGATATTTTTGTACTGAAAATTTGAGATATGTATAAAACTTCTACTTTTAGGCTTCATTTGATTGTTTTTTTATGGGGATTTACTGCTATTTTGGGAAAACTGATTCACGCGAATGCAGAAGTTTTGGTTTTTTACAGAATGCTTTTTGCATCGTTTTTTCTCTATCTATTCATTAGGATTATCAAAAAAGACAGCATAAAAGTTTCTAAGAAATTACTCTTAAAATTAGTAGGAATAGGAAGTTTAATGGCATTTCACTGGTTGTTTTTCTTCAGTTCTATTAAGGTTTCTAATGTATCTATTGCGCTGAGTTGTCTGGGAACATCTACCTTGTTTGCTGCACTACTAGAACCTCTTATTTTTAAAAGAAAAATAGACCTTTCGGAAATTGTGATGGGAATTGTGATTGTGATTTGTATTTCGTTAATTTTCAAAGTAGAATTTCAGTATAAATTAGGAATTATTTACGGTTTAATTTGCGCTTTACTCGGAACTATTTTTTCAGTTTTTAACGGAAAATTATATGGCAAAACATCATCTGGAAATATTATTTTCTATGAAATTTTCGGAGGTTTTCTGGTGATTAGTTTGTATTACGTTTTTTCTGGTCAAATTTCACAAATTGGCGAAATAAGTTACCGTGATTTAGCGTTATTAACCTTATTGGCGAGTGTTTTTACAGCATATCCTATGTTTGAGTCAGTGAATTTGATGAAATACATTTCACCATTTACCCTGATTCTTACAGTAAATTTAGAGCCTATTTATGGAATTATATTGGCTTTTTTTATCTTTGGAGAATCAGAAAAAATGAGTGCTGTTTTTTATGGAGCATCTTTGGTTATGATTTTGTCAATTGTCATCAATGGAGTTATTAAAGCAAGAAAAAAATCCAAAGAAATAGCAATAGAAAACACTCAAGAGTGATATTAAACAAATTTGATGAAAAAATATTTACTTTTCTTAACCTTTTTGTCAGTCATTGGCAACGCACAAATCGTAAGAAAATATTCTAACGAATTTCTCAATATTGGAGCTGGCGCCAGAGGTTTAGCAATGGGAGGCGCCGTGATTTCTAATCAGAATGATGTCTATGCTCCGATGTGGAATCCAGCTGGTTTAACCGAAGTAGAAAGCGATTGGCAAGGCGCAGCAATGCACGCAGAATATTTCGAATCTATTGCGAAATACGATTATATTTCTTTCGCCAAAGCGCTCGATTCTAAAGATGGCGTTTTGGGAATTTCTATTGTGAGACTGGGAGTGGATAATATTTTGAACACTACTCAGATGATAGATTCCGAAGGGAATATTGATTATGATAAAATTTCTAAATTTTCCACTTCAGATTACGCAGGAATTATTTCTTATGCTTTTCGTCCTGGTGGAAACCAAAAATTAAGCGTGGGAATTAATGCCAAAATCGTTTATCGAAATATTGGGAAATTTGCCAATGGTTTTGGTTTTGGATTTGATGCAGGAGCCATTTATAGTGCAGATTCTGGTTACCAATTTGGAGCAATGTTGAGAGATGCCACTACTACAGTGAATTTTTGGAGCATCAACCAAAAAGAATTGTCAGCAGTAGTAAATGGAGAAGAATTCAATCCCGCTCCAAAAGATAAAATGGAAATTACCATGCCTAAATTGAATCTAGGCGTTTCCAAAAATTTTGAAATCAATAGAGATTTAGAATTATTGCCAGAAGCTGGTCTTAATGTAGATTTTGCCAAAACCGCCGCAGTAATTTCTACCGATTTTGCGAGTATTTCACCTTATTTGGGTGCGGAACTCAGTTTCCAGAAAATGATTTTTGTAAGAGCTGGGCTCAATAGATTTCAAACCGTGACCGATATCGAAGACCTAAAACGCAAAGTTTCTATGCAACCAAGCGCCGGGATTGGCATCAAATACAAGGGACTTACGCTAGATTACGCCATCACCAATACTGGAATTGGCGGCAGCAATTATTTCTCGAATTTCTTTTCTCTGAAACTGGATATGAGGGATTTTAGATATTAGAAGCAACCCGTTTTCAGTTTTTAATCACGTTTTCACCTGCTTTCGCCACTCGCTTTTTTGTTTTTTGTCATTCTGAGCGAAGTCGAAGAATCTATAAAAACAAAAAGAGCTCAAACAGTGGCTCAATCAGGGCTATTTTTCACTTTCATTTCTTCGTAATCACGTTTTTCAGAAAATTAATTTCATTAGAACTTAATTATTTTTTACATTTACTTCACTAAAAATTCTCACAATGAAAAAATCATTTGCACTTGCTTTCTTGTTTTTCACCCTGATATTTTCTGCTCAAAATATTACCGATTACCAATACATTTATGTTCCCAAAAAATTCAAAGATTTTGAAGCGAATGAATATAATCTCAATACCCTTTTGAAAAAATCTTTAGAAGGGAAAAAGTATAAAGTGATACAAGAAGAATTAGTGAATTGGCCTTTAGAATTAAGACAAAATCCTTGTAAAGTTTTAAATGCAGAATTGCTTAATGATTCTAACATGTTCAGAAACCGACTGAAATTACAGTTTTCGAATTGTGAGAAAAACGTAGTTTTTGAAACCAAAGGCACTTCTATGATTAAGGATTTTGAGTTAGGCTATCAAGATGCAATGGCTATTTCACTCAAAAATTTACAAAATTCTCAACCTAAAGAAATAGAAGTTTTAGCAAAACCAACTGAAAAAATTGCTGTAGAAACCGTTGTAGAAAAGCCAGTTCAGGCTGTAGTAACTTCTTCAAGTTCTACAACTACAACTCCAGAAGTTGCAAAAAAAGCAGAAAGTTATAGCAATGGAGCAATGAGTTTCCAAAAAATTCAGATTTCTAAAGATCAATTCATCTTGGTAAGTTCTAGCAGTTCTGTTCCTTTTGCTACATTTAAAAATACTACCAAAGCAGATGTTTACAGAGTCACTTTAGAAAACGGAACTTCTACTCTAGGTTACACAGAAAACGGAAATCTAGTCATTGAAATCCCAACCAGTGATGGGAATTATAAGAAAGAAATTTTTACAGCAAAATAAAAATAAAAGCATCAATTTATTGATGCTTTTTTTATTGATTAAAAAACTCCCAAACTACTTTAGCTTTTGCTTTCCCTAGAATTTCTTCCAGCGTTTCTAGGTTGGCTTCTTTCACGCGTTTTACAGATTTTAGTTTTTTCAGCAGCAGTTCTATGGTTTTTTCCCCAACTCCTGGTATTTCTTCCAACTCAGATTTTATGGTGTTGTTGGTTCTGCGCGTTCTGTGATGTTTCACACCAAAACGGTGAGCCTCGTCTCTTACTCTCTGTAAAACTTTCAGCGTTTCAGATTTTTTGTCTAAATACAACGGAATTGGATCTTCGGGGAAAAAGATTTCCTCTAAACGTTTTGCAATTCCTACTATAGTGATTTTTCCGTACAAACTCAATAATTTCAAACTTTTCACGGCAGACGAAAGTTGACCTTTTCCACCGTCAATCAAAATCAATTGAGGAAGATTTTCTCCTTCATCCAGCATTCTTTTGTAACGTCTGTAAATTACTTCTTCCATCGTCGCAAAATCATTCGGACCTTCCACTGTTTTTACGTGAAAAATTCTATAATCAGATTTACTAGGTTTTCCATCCTTAAAAACAACACAAGCCGAAACAGGATTACTTCCTTGAATGTTGGAGTTGTCAAAACCTTCTATATGTCTAGGTTCTACTGGCATTCTAAGCAATTTCTGCATTTCTGCCATAATTCTGTTGGTGTGTCTTTCTGGATCTACAATCTGTACTTGCTTTAGTTTCTCCAGTCTGTATTCTTTGGCATTTTTTTCAGATAGTTCTACAATTCTTTTCTTATCGCCCACTTTTGGAACGATGAGTTTTATATTCGGAATTTCTATATTCAAATGAAAAGGAAGCAAAATTTCTTTGGATTCCGAAGCGAATTTTTGACGAATTTCTATCAAAGCTTCTTCCAAAATTTCTTCATCTGTTTCCTCCAGCATTTTTTTGATTTCTGTAGTGAAACTTTGTACAATATTTCCGTTTCTTATTTTGAAGAAATTTACATAAGCTGCGGTTTCATCACTGGTCATTCCGAAAACATCTACATCGTCTATGTTTGGATTTACAACGGTATTTCTCGCTTGATAATCATCTAAAATATCTAATCTTTCTTTTACGGTTTGCGCTGCTTCAAACTCTAAATTGGCTGCAAAACGAAACATCTCGTCTTCTAAATATTTTCTTGCCTTTCGGAAATCTCCTTTGATAATTCCACGAATAGCGTCTATTTTTTCATCATAATTTTCCAGACTTTCTAAGCCTTCACAAGGACCTTTGCAGTTTTTGATGTGGTATTCTAAACAAACTTTATATTTTCCGTCTTCAATTTTTTTTGGAGCTAAATCTAAATTGCAAGAACGAATTTTATACAAATTTTTAATCGTTTCCAATAAAATTTTTGCTGGACGAACTTTAGCATAAGGTCCGTAATATTCACTTCCATCTTTGATGATGGTTCTGGTCAAAAAAACACGTGGGAAATTTTCGTTTTTAATACAAATCCAAGGGTAGGTTTTGTCGTCCTTCAACATGACATTGTAAAAAGGCTGATGTTCTTTTATCAGATTATTTTCTAATAAAAGTGCGTCATATTCGGAGTTTACAACGGTCGTTTCTAATCTTACGATTTTAGAAACCATAATTCTGGTTCTGTAACCGTTTTGATTTTTGTTGAAATAAGAAAGTACTCTTTTCTTCAAATTTTTGGCTTTTCCTACATAGAGCAATTGTCCGTTTTTATCGTAATAACGGTAAACTCCGGGTTCTGAAGGAAGCGTTTTGAGTTGAAGTTCGAGGTTTGAATTCATTGAACAAAAATAGTGAAAAAGATTTGAGGTTGGCGATACGAGTTTCGAGATTTTAACGTTTCATACAACCTTCTTAATTGTTTTTTCTCTACTATTTTGTTTCCATTGCTTCAATATAAATAGCTTTTCCTTTTGGCAAGAGAATAGGTTCTACAAATGGTTGTTCATCAAGAATTTTCACAGAAATGATTGCAGATTTATCAAGCAAAAGATATTCCTTTTCGTCAACGAAATGTTTGTTGAGAACGATAGGTAAGAATTGGTCTGCTTTTGAAATGTTATATTCGGTGTAAAAATTTTGGAGATTTAAAAATTGAGTTTCAGGTTTAAAATTCATTTCTAAAACACCATTTTTACCTTTCTCTCCAAATAATTGAGTTGCTTTTTCTCCTTTAAAAACATTAATAGTTAAAATGTTATTGACATTTAAGGCACAGGCATAAAGATAAGTTTTGTTTCCATTTGCAATCACTAAAGGCGCATTTTCTTTGGAATATATGCTTGTTGAATTTTGAGCAAAACTCATTTGAGCAAAAGACAAAGCAAGGAAAAATAATAATTTTTTCATGGTATTAATTTTTTACGAAGTTACAAATAAATCAATTCGGCTCCACCAATTTTTCTACCGAGATTTTCCATTGCAGATTGGTATGAATCAATTTGTTTTTGATGTTTTTCTGACGGATTTCCGGTTTTAAAATCGATGATAAACCAAACGTCATCTATTTTTACCATTCTGTCTGGTCTGTAGGTTTTTCCTTCAATCATCAATTCTCTTTCGCTTAAAATTTCTTGATTTTCTGAGAAATATTTCGGGTGTTTTTCAATGATTTCAAAAATCCTTTCGGCGATTTCAGATTTTTCAGTTTCGGTGATTAATCCTTCTAAAAGATAAGATTTTAATACTTTTTCAACATCATTTTTGGTGTTGATTTTTGCTAAAATTTCATGGGTGAAAATTCCATTTCTTACCTTTTCATTTCTTTCTTGGTAGTTTTTGGAAGGAGTGGCAATCGTAATGTTAGAAACAACTGCTTTTTTAGTAATATTTTTGATGCTTAAAGAATTGTGTTCTTTCTTCGTTTCAAAATTCTGCTTTTTGAAAGAGTTTTCTACTTCTTCATACAAATCAAATTCATCTTCAGAAGCATTTTTGTCTTTGATGAATTCTAAAATTTCTAAATAATTATTACTAGAACTAGACTTTTGTAAATAAAGGAAAAGTTGTTCTACAGCACGAGTTGTAGAAACATATTGTACACAAAGTCTGTCAATTTTATTTTTATACGCATTCTCTTCGTTAAAGATTTTTATTTCCTCATCATAAACCGCCAATTCTTTTTTGAAAGCATCTAGATTTACAGATTTTAGCGCATCATGATTTTCTACGGCAAACCAATCGTTAATTTTTTCGTCTTGCGAACTATTAAACATGGGCAAAAACACAACAGGAAATTCAAGACCTTTTGCAGCGTGAATCGTGAAAAGTTTTATGGCATCTATGTTTTCTGACTCTTGGATTGATTTTTTATGACCTTCTTCGTCCCAGAATTTCACAAAATCTTTGAGGGTAGCTCCAGAATTTTGAGTGAAATTATAGAGTATTTCTAGAAAATTCAACAGATAATCTGTCTCAAAATTTTCCATGGAAAATTCATGAATGTAATGCTCTATGAAATTATATAAATTAAGTTTTAAAGTACTGTTATTAAGTAGATTAATATCATACTTTTTGAATACAAAATCTAAAATTTCATTTTTACTTTTATGTTCTAAAATTTCTAACATTTCCGCAGAAAAATCTTCCATTTTTATTCTTCCAGATTTTGAAAGATAATACATCATATTGATGAAATATTGAAGATTTTTAGGCTGATTTTCCCATTTTAGAAATGAAACCAAAGACTTGATTGTCAAAGATAAATCTAGCGTGAGTCCTTTCTCTGAAATGGTTTTAATGTAGATTTCTTTTCCTAGATAATTGACTTTGTAATTTCCTAAAAGTTGAGAAAACTTCTTAATATCATCGCCTTTTCTGCACAAAATTGTAATGTCTGAAAACTTGAAACCATTATCTATACAATTCTGAATATCACGAAACATTTTCTCGGCAACTTCTGTGTAGAAAACATCATTTTTTCTGTCGTAATCAATAAGATTTACCTTCACTCTTCCCAAAAATTCTTTTTTAGGAATTTGTTTTGCCTTATCCGAAAATAATTCTTGGTGTTCTTTTTTATCAAGATTTCTAGAAATATGTTCGTATAAATCATTGTTGAAATTCACCACGTTTTTTGCACTTCGGAAATTTTTATCAAGATTTTCTACGTGAACCTCAACATGAGATTTTTCCTTCTTATTGATAATATCAAGCATTAAACTACTATCACCACCACGAAATCTGTAGATGCTTTGTTTAGGATCACCAACTAATGTAAATGTGTTTTCTTCGGTAGAAATGGTATGTTCTTTCAGTGGAACTATGTTTTCCCATTGCATTTTAGAAGTATCTTGAAACTCATCTAAAAAGTAATGCTGAAATTTGGCTCCCACTTTTTCGTAAATGAAAGCAGAAGGTTCGTTCTGAAGGTTTTCTTTAATGATTACATTAAATTTTTTAAGCAAAACCAAATCGTTTTCTTCTTCTATTTTCAATAATTGTTCTTGAATTTCTTTATTGATTTTAAGCGGAAGAATTTCTTTCAGAATTTTTTCTTTTTTCTGAACTGCAATATAATGCTGGATAATTTTTTGTCGGTTTTCTATAAGTTCTTCTACAATTTCCGAAACTCTAGAATAGATATTTTGGTCTTTAGAAGCAGTAATTTTTCTAAAATTTTCTAACGTATTGGTTTCATTGCTAGGAAACGGAAATTTTTCTGCATCACCATCATTAAATTCTTTAAATTTTCTAAAAAAAGCAGCGATGCTATTAGATTTTCCTTGGAAATCATTTTCTGTTAATCCAGATTCTTTAATTTTATCCAAAGACAAATCTGCAATTTCTTTCATTGCATTTTTGTGATGAGAAATTTCTGTTCTTAACTTCTCTTTTGCTTTTTCGTAAGCGTCCCAATCAAAGTCTATGTTGTTTTTAAGTTGTTCATAATGAACATCATCTACAAATTTTTTCGCTTTTTTATACAGAGAAGTATTGATGGCAATTCTTTCGTCATTGTCTAGATTATAGTTCACAAAATCCATAAATGCTTCAGAAATTTGATCATCAGTTCCTATTTCATCTAGCATTTTATCTACTGCTTCTATTAAAAACGGTTCGCTTTCTATTTCTAGATTAAAGTTGTGCGCCAAGCCTAATTCATAAGAAAAACTTCTTACCAATTTAGAGTTGAATTTATCAATCGTTCCAATATTTAACGTGGAATAATTGTGTAAAATATAATCCAAAACTTTTTTGGAACGCACGTGCAAATCGTCTAACGTAATTTTCTTGCCTTGCTCTTCAAATTTTTGTTGAATTCCGAGCAATTTATCGTTTTCAGAGTAGTTTTCTTGCGTAAATTCTTTGAGCCAAGAAAGAATTCTCTCTTTCATTTCGTTGGCTGCTTTATTGGTGAACGTCAACGCTAAAATATGACGAATAGCATCTTTTTGATAAGGATTTTCAAGGCAAATCATCAACACTCTTTGTACCAAAGTGTAGGTTTTACCAGAACCGGCAGAAGCATTGATGGCGATGTATGGTTTCATTAGTTTGAATTTATTGGTCTAATTTCCTGAAAAATTTTTGAAATAAAAAATGTTGTTAAAAATCTTTGAAATTTAGGAATAGTTTAATGTTTTATTGGGAAAAATTATGAGTTTATATTCTTAATTTAGTTATATGAAACTTTTAGCCATTATCTTTTTATTTCTTTCAGTGTTTTGTTTTTCTCAAGAAATAGATTGTCCTGTAGAGAATGGTGTGATTTATTATAATGAATCTTATGAGTTTAGAACAAAAAGAGATTGTTGTAATGTTTATAGAATATACAACCCAAGCAAATCAACAAATGTCAATTCTGAAAAACCAATTTCAGTTATTTCTGTAACAGAAGGTAAAATTTCTGGTATAGTTATTACTGGAAATCTTTTAAGTGTTTTAGTAAGAAAAGGAGATGAGTTTTTTGTTTATGCAGATTTAACTTCTACAAGTCTTAAGAAAAATGATGAAGTGAAAATTGGCGATGTGATTGGAACGATTGACAAGAAAAGTGAATTTTCCGATAGTGGAGAGTATATTTTAAATTTTTCATACTGGCAAGGAATTGAAATTAATGATGTTTTTGATAGATTGAAATGTATTAAGAAATAAAAAATCCGTCCAAAAAAATGAACGGATTTTAAAATTTATTGTTTTATCGAATTGCTATTACATCATTCCTGGCATTCCGCCTCCCATTGGTGGCATTGCAGCTTCAGGTCTTGGAACTTCTGTGATTACACATTCTGTAGTTAATAGCATTCCAGATACAGATGCAGCGTTTTCTAAGGCAACTCTTGTTACTTTAGTTGGGTCTATAATACCCGCTTCTAGCATGTTTACATACTCGTCAGATTTAGCATTATAACCGAAATCTCCACTTCCTTCTGCTACTTTAGCTACGATTACAGAACCTTCACCACCTGCATTTGCTACGATTTGTCTTAGTGGTTCTTCAATCGCTCTTTTTACGATTTTGATACCTGTAGATTCATCTTGGTTAGCTCCAGAAAGGTTATCTAGTGCAGAAATTGCTCTTACTAAAGCAACACCACCACCAGCTACAATTCCTTCTTCTACAGCAGCTCTTGTTGCATGAAGTGCATCATCTACTCTGTCTTTTTTCTCTTTCATTTCCACTTCAGAAGCAGCACCTACATACAATACAGCAACTCCACCAGCTAATTTAGCTAGTCTTTCTTGAAGTTTTTCTTTATCGTAATCAGAAGTAGTAGATTCCATTTGAGCTTTGATTTGGTTTACTCTACCTTTGATTTCTTCTTCGTTACCAGCACCGTTTACGATGGTTGTATTGTCTTTGTCAATAGTTACTTTTTCTGCTCTACCTAACATTTCAATGGTAACATTATCCATATTGAAGCCTCTTTCTTCAGAAACTACTTGTCCACCAGTTAAGATGGCAATATCTTCTAACATTGCTTTTCTTCTGTCTCCGAAACCTGGAGCTTTAACGGCCGCAATTTTAAGAGAACCTCTTAATTTGTTTACTACTAAAGTTGCTAAAGCTTCACCTTCTACTTCTTCAGAAATAATTAAAAGAGATTTTCCTTGTTGAGCTACTGGTTCTAGAACTGGAAGTAATTCTTTCATTGAAGAGATTTTTTTCTCTACCAAAAGAATATAAGGATTATCAAGCTCAGCAACCATTTTCTCAGCGTTTGTTACGAAATATGGAGATTGGTAACCTCTGTCGAATTGCATACCTTCTACCACGTCTACAGTAGTATCAGTACCTTTTGCTTCTTCTACGGTGATAACTCCTTCTTTTCCTACTTTAGAGAAAGCTTCTGAAATTAGAGTACCAATGGTATCATCATTATTTGCAGAAATAGAAGCTACTTGTTTAATTTTTTCGGCAGAATCACCTACAGATTGAGATTGAGATTTAAGGTTTTCTACTACTGCAGTTACTGCTTTGTCGATTCCTCTTTTTAAATCCATAGGATTTGCACCAGCTGCAACGTTTTTAAGTCCTTCTCTTACAATTGCTTGAGCCAAAACTGTGGCAGTAGTAGTTCCATCACCTGCAATATCATTGGTTTTAGAAGCAACTTCTTTCACCATTTGAGCGCCCATGTTTTCTACTTTGTCTTCTAGCTCAATTTCTTTTGCTACAGAAACACCGTCTTTAGTAACGTGAGGAGCACCGAAAGCTTTTTCGATTACTACGTTTCTACCTTTAGGACCTAAAGTTACTTTTACTGCATTAGCTAATGCGTCAACACCTCTTTTTAAAGCGTCTCTTGATTCAATATCGAATTTAATTTCTTTTGCCATAATTTTTAGATTTTAAGATACTAGACACAAGAGCCTAGATTTTTAAATTTTTTTAAATTTCTTGATTCTTGGATTAGCCAATGATTCCTAATAAATCACCTTCTCTTACAATTAAATAATCTTTACCGTCTAGTTTTAATTCTGAACCGGCATATTTACCGTAAAGAACTCTATCGCCAACTTTTACTGTCATTGGTTCGTCTGGTTTTCCGTTGCCAACAGCAACTACAGTTCCTTCTTGTGGTTTTTCTTTTGCGGTATCAGGGATGATGATTCCTGAAGCTGTTTTAGTTTCTGCTTGTACAGGTTCTACTAAAACTCTGTCTGCTAATGGTTTAAAATTTACTGACATATGTATAATTATTTTTAAATTTTCTGTGATGGAATTCTCCAATTTTGTGCCAATGGCAATTCTGCAATATAAATTCAAAATGGAAAGATAATTTGGCAGATTTTTCTCAAAATGAAGTGAAATTTTGGCAGAAAAAAGCCACTCATTTTTTGTGAGTGGCTTCAGGGTTATATCAATTATTTAAGGTTTAATTTTTCTTTCCTGCGGCTTGCATTGGGTTTACCATTCCAGCAGCAGCTCCTCTTCTTCTGTTTTCTTGGTTCTGTTTGAACACTTGGAATTTAGAAGTGCTTTCTGGTGTAACTTTATCAGCTGTCCATAGGTTATTAGTTGTGTCAATATCGGCAGTTTCTAACATTGGGTCTAATTGAATTGACTTTAATTTTTTGTCAAAATAGTATGTTTTAGAAACTTTTTTCTCGTCATGTCTCCAAATTTGCGCTGGGATTTTGTCATTTAATTTAGAACCATCTTCGAAAGTGAATTCTAAAATAAGAGGCATTACCATTCCTCCTTTGTTAGCGAAATCAATTTGGTAACCTGTGATATTTTTTAGACTTTCTCTTTCTTTAGTGTCAAGATTTTTTGGAACTTCACTTTTTATGGTGTATTCTTTTTGAGTGTCTACTTTTTCTAAACCTCTTGCGTATCTCCAGTAGAAATCTCTTAAAGATTGGTCTTCATCGGTTTTGAAAGTAATTTTCTTATCTTCTTTATTTCTGATTTTAGAAATATCTTCGAAGTCATTTACTTGTGGCTCGTCTACTTTATATTTGAAATCTCTAGCTTGTGGTTTTCCGTCAAAATCTGGAGTTGCTACGGTAACTTTGTCTATGGCGATGTCTACTGCATCTGTGCTGTAGAACCATCCTCTCCAGAACCAATCTAAATCTTCTCCAGACGCGTCTTCCATCGTTCTGAATAAATCTGCAGGTTCAGGATGTCTGAACGCCCATCTTTTAGAATATGTTTTGAAAGCTTTGTCAAAAAGCTCTCTTCCCATGATGGTTTCTCTCAAAATATTAAGACCAGTTGCAGGTTTTGCATAAGCATTCGGGCCGAAATGAATAATGTTTTCAGAGTTGGTCATGATAGGCTCTAATTGGTCTTTTGGCAATTTCATGTAGTTCACAATGGTGTGAGCTGGTCCTCTTCTTGAAGGGAATTTATTGTCCCAAAGTTCTTCGGTAAGATATTCTACGAAGGTATTAAGACCTTCATCCATCCAAGACCATTGTCTTTCGTCTGAATTGATAATCATCGGGAAGAAATTATGTCCTACTTCATGGATAATTACTCCAATCATTCCGTTTTTAATACCTTCTGAATAGGTTCCGTCTTTTTCTGTTCTACCATAGTTGAAACAAATCATAGGGTATTCCATACCATTTGACGCTTCTATAGATTGTGCTACAGGATATGGATAAGGAATGGTGAATTCTGAATACGTTTTAATCGTATGTGCTACTGCTTTAGTAGAATATTTTCTGTATAAATTGTATGCTTCTTTAGGATAAAGACTCATACACATTACTTTATTGTTATTTTCTTCAATCAATTGAGGCATTGCGTCCCAAATGAATTTTCTAGAAGAAGTCCATGCGAAATCTCTTACATTTTCTGCTTCGAAAGTCCAGGTTTTTCTATTTTTTGATTTAGATTTTTCTGCTTTTTTAGCTTCGTCAAGTGTAACAATTTCTATCGGCTCTTTAGTATTTTGCGCTTTTTGCCATCTTGCAAATTGTTCTGCGGTTAAAACTTCTGAGAAATTTTTTCCAGAACCTGTAGAAGCTACAATATGATCAGCGGGAACATTCATATTTACTTTGAAATTCCCAAAAGTAAGGGTGAATTCTCCACGACCTGTAAATTGGTGATTTTGCCAACCTTGATTGTCAGAATAAACACAAAGTCTAGGATACCATTGTGTCATGGTAAAAAGGTGGTTGCCATCTTCTGGGAAGAATTCATATCCGCCTCTTCCTCCTTGCTTCATTCTGTCTGGAATATTATAGTTCCAATCAATTTTAAATTTAAAAGTTTCGCCTTTTTTTAATTTTTTAGGTAAATCTATTCTCATCATGGTTTTATTAACCACATAAGAAAGTGCATTACCATTAGCATCTGTTACTTTTTCTAAATTAATCCCGAAACCATTATCTTTTACGGGTAATTCAGTAGCTTTTAGTCTATCGGAAGAAATTTGTTTAGCTAAAGTAGAAGAAGATTGATAACCAGCGTCTTTAGTGTTGCTCGTATCGTTTTCATCTAATTGTAACCAAAGATATTCTAATTCGTCTGGTGAGTTGTTGTAATAAGTAATTGTTTCTGAGCCTTTTAAGTTAAGTTTTTCCTCGTCTAAATATGCATTGATTTCGTAATCAGCACGTTGTTGCCAATATTCATGACCAGGTGCTCCAGAAGCGGTTCTGTAACTGTTTGGCGTAGGTAAAATGGTGCCTAATTGTTCGAATTTATTTCCATGATTGCTCCCAGGATTATTCTGGTGATTTTGGGCGGAAGTACTTACGAAAGCGTAAAGAAAAACAAAAATACTTAGAACTTTTTTCATTATAAATTTTTAATTTTTATCGATTTGTCAACAAATATAAAAATTTGTTACAACAGAGCATGTTTTTTTTATAAAAAATAACTGTTAATGTGGTGTTATGCAGATAAAATTGATTAAGGAATCCTTTCTAAGGCCATTTTTAGTGCAAAAATGAAGATAGGAACAGATATAATGTAAATCCAAATTTTATTAGAAAGTTTCAGAACTTCCGAGAAAATATAATGTATGAATAGTGCGATGGCTACGACTACAATTTGCCCTAGTTCAAGTCCTACATTAAATCCAAATAAAGGTAAAGTAATGTCTTGTTCACTTGCGAGCATCATTCTTACAGAATTGGCAAATCCCATTCCATGAATTAAACCGAATAATAAGGCTAAATAATAATTCAGTTGAATGAGTTTTTTCTCATTTTTTGAAAAAATAATGTTATCTAAAGCTGTGAAAACTATAGTGCAAGGAATTAAAAATTCTACCCAGTCAGAAGGAAATCTGAACACATCTAATGCGCTTAAAACCAATGTTAAAGAATGCCCAATCGTAAATGCAGTTACTAGAATTAATACTTTTTTCCAATCTCTAAAACTGAAAATAGCAATGAGTGCCAAAATGAATAATTGATGATCTAGAGCGTCTTTTGAGATGATGTGTTCCCAGCCTAATTGTAAATAAAATAAAAAATCTTGCATGTTTTAAAATTTGAGTTACGAAAATAATGATTAATTTCGGAACGGATTTTGAAATAATGAACGCATGAAAAAATTCTTCTTACTTTTTACTTTTTTACTGGCTTTTTTAGTTTCGGCGAAACCTATTCATCCTTATCATGTAGGTTCGGTGGAAATTAATTATAATGCTAAAACCAAAACTTTTGAGATTTCTGCCAAATTTTTCTTAGACGATTTAGAAAATAGTCTTAATGCCAAGTATAATAAAACGTTACACTTTGGCGAAGAAAAAAGTAAAGCAGGATTAGACCAAGCTCTAGAAAATTATTTTGCAGAATATTTTAAATTGAAATCAAATAATAAATTTCTAAAAATCAATTATTTAGGTTTTGAAGAAGATAAAGAATCTGTCAATGTTTATTTAGAGTCTGAAATGACAGAAATGCCTAAAAAAGTAGAAACCGCAGTGAGTTTATTGTACAGTTTCTTTGATGATCAAATGAACATAGTTCACATTATTGTAAATGGCGAACGAAAAAGTTCTAAACTAAACTATCCGGATCGATATCTGTATCAGATGTTTTAAAATTATCATTCAGAGAAATACAGAACTGATGTAAATCTGGGAAAAATTCTTCGTAGCAAGAGCGCAAAAATTCTTTATGATGCTGGAAAAAACCATATACAGGTATAGAATTATTCAAATATTTTGCTTTATTTAATACATTATTAATGCTGTATTCCATTCCCCAATCAAAACGATAATTGTAGAGCCAATTGTCTTTTTCCATTCTAGGAAGGACTTTTCTGAAATTTTCAGGTAAAATGGCTTCGTGCTTATTGAGAACTTGATAAACATGAGCGGTAAAATCACGCCATTCTTTGTCAGATTTTACTTTTTTATCATTGGCTAAAAAATAATCAAAAACCACATCTACGAAAGCGCCAGAATACAACCTTACAATCGGTTGAAAAACGGTTTTGGCTTCTAAAACTTTTGGGTGAACATCCGTAAAAGCATCAATAGCTCTGTGAAGTGTAATTCCTTGCTGAATTCCTTCTGATAAATGATCTCGCTTTTTATTTTTGATAAAATCACCAATCAAGTTGCCCACGATTTGCTCGTCGGTAAAAGAAAGGTAAGTATGTGCAAGGAAATTCATTTAATCTAGAATTATGTTTTGAAAGTTATTAATTATTATTTTCAAATTTAAAAAAATAATTAATTACAAGTCTTGAAAATATAATGCCGAGAATAATACTGATTATAATAAAAATAATTAAATGATTACCATTTGGTTCAGGGCCTACATGATGCATAATGTCATCCATATATAAAAATTTCATCCAAAATGGAGGAGTTCCTGCTTCTGGAGAATGATATTTACAAGCATCTGGAAATGGTAATTTTGGAGAAATTATATAAAAATCTAGATACCCAATTAATGCTCCACAAATTATTGTAAAAATTGGAACGAAAAGCCAATAAAGAAAATATTTTTTCATTTTTGGAATTCTTTAAAAAAGTTTTTCGTGGAACTCTTCTATTTTACTTACTTCTTCTATTCTAATCCCGAATTTTCTTTTGGGGATTTTGTTGAGGTTGGATACAAAAATCTTTTCATAGCCCAATTTTTCTGCTTCCGAAATTCTTTGTTCAATTTGAGGAATCGGCCTGATTTCTCCACTCAAACCTATTTCACCAGCAAAACAATATTTTTCCGAAATAGCTAAATCTTCGTTGCTACTCAAGACAGCTGCAATTACCGCCAAATCTAGTGCAGGATCATCTGTTTTTATTCCACCAGTAATATTGAGGAAAACGTCTTTTGCACCCAACATAAAACCAGCGCGTTTTTCTAAAACTGCAAGAAGCATGTTCAGTCTTTTACTATCAAAACCAGTACAACTGCGTTGCGGAGTTCCGTAAACTGCAGTAGAAACCAGAGCTTGAATTTCTAAAAGCATCGGTCTGTTTCCTTCCAAAGTTACGGCAACTGCATTCCCAGAAAGTTCTTCAAATTTTTTGGTGATTAAGATTTCTGAAGGATTTTTAATTTCTTTTAAACCTTGAGTCACCATTTCATAAATTCCTATTTCTTGGGTAGAACCAAAACGGTTTTTCTGGGCTCTTAGCAATCTGAAAAGGTGATTTCTGTCTCCGTCAAAATTAAGAACTACATCTACCATGTGTTCCAGAACTTTCGGACCAGCAATTTGTCCGTCTTTGGTAATGTGACCAACCAAAATAACTGGAATGTTTTTTTCTTTGGCAAATTTTATCAATTCTCCAGAACATTCTCTAATCTGCGAAACGGTTCCTGCAGCACTTTCGAGCAATTGAGATTGTAAAGTTTGAATAGAGTCTACAATCATTAAATCTGGCTGTAGATTTTTGGCTTCCATCAATATTTTTTCGATAGAAGTTTCGGTGTATAGGAAACAATTTGGGTTTTGAACATCCGTAATTCTGTCGGCACGCATTTTAATTTGAGAAGCGCTTTCTTCACCAGAAACATACAGAATTTTCTTCTTCATCTTTAAGGCAAGTTGGAGTAGGAGTGTAGATTTACCAATTCCAGGTTCGCCACCGATGAGGATAACAGAGCCTAGAACAATTCCGCCTCCTAAAACACGGTTTAGTTCCTCTGAAACAGTTTTCAGACGAATTTCTGTTCCTGTTTCTACTTCGGTAATGTTGATGATTTTTTGTTTTCCGCTTCCTAGAATATCATAGTGAGAAGATTTTTTTTCTACGATTTCTTCTACTAGAGTATTCCACTCTCCACAGTTTTTGCATTGTCCGTGCCATTGCGGATATTGCGTTCCACATTTCTGACAATAGTATGCTGTTTTTATTTTTGCCACAGATTTATAATTGATAAATGATGTTGCAATTTACAGAATTTTTGAAAGGAAAAAGAAATGAATACCAATAAAAAACTCCCGAAATTTTTCGGGAGTATTAATTTATTTTACTAAGAATTTTTTAGTTTCTATTTTGCCATTGAGGCTTATCTTGAAGATTATTAATCCTTTTTGGAATTTAGAATTTTCAATGCTGAATTGATTGCTGTTTGGTTTTGCAGATGCAACTAATTTACCTGTAGCATCAAAAACTTGAACCGAAGTAATCTTGTTTGAGTTATTTTCTACAATAATGTTTTCAGCGTTTTTGTAAACTACAGTTTCTTTATTTTTAGAAATATTATCTGTACCTAGAACAGAATCTGGCTTGTAAACTATTTCGAAACGATTATTTTCTTTTCCAGCTTCTGAATAAAACTGGTAAGATCCTTCTGAAAGGTTTACTGTTTTATTTAATTTATTGTCTTTTAAATAAATAGTTTGTGCGCTACTGAAAATTCCTTCAACTTGTGCAATAGATATTTCGTAGTTACCTGGTTCGTAGTATACAGCTCCAAGTTGAACTTTGTCTTCAATGTTGAAATTGTTACTTCTTCCTTGGATAACAAGATTTTCGTTGTCAGCAACAGTATAAAACATATCTGAAGTTTCAGATAAAGGAGTTGCGTCATAACCATTATCAATTCCATTAGTAGCACCTTTTACATATCCAATTAGAATGGTGTTAAAGTTTTTTGCTGGAGTAATAAGCTGTAACCAAACTTTCGGTTCTTCTACAATGGCTAATTTTGCATTAGAAAATTTTCCTTTATTAGAAACCCTCATGCTGTTGTTGAAAATTAAATTTTCCGTACCAGCATTTAGTTTCTTTACGATGAAGCCTTGACCTACAACTATCGCATCAGTTGGTTTTTCTGTAATAGCTTGATTTTGTGCAGGAATACCATCTGTAAGGTTTCTAACTGCATAGTTCGCACCACTATATGCTGATCCTTGAGAGTTAGTAGGGTTTGGGTTTGTGTTTGTCCAAATGTAAGCTTTAGGTTCTATTTTTGAGCTATTTGCTGCATAGAAAAGGCTGAAGCTTATGTTAGAAGGATATGGGTTTCCAACCAAGTTGTTTCCAGCGCCATTTTTGTAAATTTCTATTGTTTTTACACCATTGTTAGGAATTCCAGTAAATACACCATTAAAAACAGTGTGACCTGAAGGGAAATTATTCGGTGCTCTAATTGCGTATCCTTTTGCTGGGATGAAACTATTTACAGATGGATTAACACTAACAAAATAGTCATTACTCTCATTATAGCTATAAAATCTATTGCTAAATGTATTAGGCGAAAAATTTTGTAAATTTTGATTTTCTACAGGAGAGCTCCAATAGTTGTATTCTAATCTTTTTAATTTAGTGTCTCTATTAACTTTTATTGGGTTTCCTGTGAAAGTTGCATTATCATTAACCTGAATTAAATTTCCGTCGTTTTCTACGACAATATTTCCATTGTTGATAATGTTGTTTTTAACTGTAATATTTGTGTCTGAATTTACAGTAAGAGTTTGATTGGCATTTATGGTACATTCACAAGCATTTAGATTACCATTTGTTTTAGTACTGTAGTTGCCGTTAATAACTATAATATCTTTATCTGTAGGAAGGCTGTTTGTTCTGCTGTTCCAAGAAGATCCGTTCCATGTTTTGGTGTCGATAAAGTCGCCAGAAACTTTTACTTCGTCTAAGTACCAATAATCATCATTATCATCATTGCTAATTTCAAATTTAAAACGTAAATTATTTCTATTTACGTTGTTAGGAATAGAAATCTCAACTTTATTTTTTTTGTTAGAATCAGAAATATACAATGTGTTTGGAGAGTTATTCCCGTCATACGTAGATGTATAAGTATTAGTAGTGCTTAAGTTGTAAGTTAATGGAAGAGAGTAACTCCACCACCACCATGTGTAATAATTGTTACTGTAAATTTCTAGTTCTTTAGACCATGTTGTACCTCCGTTTGTACTGATATAGAATGTAATGTTATCTGATATGTAATCAATGTCTTGAGGAGCAAAATAGAAACTTGCTTTAACATTATTAGCAAAACTAGCATCAACTGAACCGTATTCTGCAACTGCCTCTTTCTTATTAACAACACGTGATCTAGAGCCAATGGTGTAGTTAGTTGTATTTGAGTAGCTAATTGTTGGTTTTGGTGATTTAACGGTTTCAACTAAATTAGATGAGGTAGAACTCTCAAAGTCTTGATAGAACATTGTCTGCGTGTAGGGTGAACATGTTTGTGACTGTGCCATCACAACATGCCCTATCATCAAAAATGAGATAAGAAATTTTTTCATCGTTTATTGTTTGCGGTGCAAATATAATACTTTTTTTTTAATCTGTTGATTTAATTGCTGTTAAATCAATTTATTTTATCAATTATTGTAATTATTTAATGCAATAAAGTCTTTTTTAGGCCGAAATTGGTTAGTTGTAAATTAACTTTTTGGGACTTTAGTCAAAATCCATTAACTTTGCACAAACCTAATCTAATGAGTAAAAAGAATACCAAATACATCTTTGTGACAGGAGGTGTAACTTCGTCTTTGGGAAAAGGCATTGTTTCGGCTTCTCTTGGCCTGCTTTTAAAATCCCGAGGATTTAATGTAACCATCCAAAAACTTGATCCTTACATTAATATAGACCCAGGAACGCTCAATCCTTATGAGCATGGAGAATGTTATGTAACGGAAGATGGCGCAGAGACCGACCTAGATTTGGGTCACTATGAAAGATTTCTAGATTCTGCAACTTCTCAGAATAATAACGTTACTACAGGAAAAATCTATCAAACCGTAATAGAAAAAGAAAGAAAAGGAGATTTTCTAGGCAAAACCGTTCAGGTAATTCCACATATTACCAATGAAATTAAACGCAGAATAAAAATTCTTGCCAAAGAAAATTATGATATCATCATTACAGAAATTGGCGGAACAGTAGGCGATATAGAATCATTACCTTATATAGAAAGTGTTCGTCAATTAAGATGGGAACTGGGAGAAAATAATTCTATGGTGATTCACCTTACTTTGCTTCCATATCTTGCAGCAAGTGGCGAATTGAAAACCAAGCCTTCTCAGCATTCCGTAAGACAATTAATGGAAAGTGGTATTCAAGCTGATGTTTTAGTGTGCAGAACAGAGCATAAAATCACTAAAGAAATTAAAGCTAAGTTAGCGCAATTCTGTAACGTTCCTGCAGAAAATGTAATCGAAAGTATAGATGTAGAAACGATTTATCAAGTTCCGTTAGAATTACAAAAACAAAAATTTGATGAAGTGGTTCTTAAGGAATTGGCTTTGCCAGTGAATCAAGAATCTGATTTGAAAGATTGGAAAAACTTCCTTAAAAAATATAAAAATCCTAAGAAAAAAGTTGAAATCGCTTTAGTTGGAAAATATGTTTCGCTTCAAGATTCTTACAAATCTATTGCCGAAGCATTTATTCATGCAGGAGCTTCACAAGATACTGAAGTAAAACTGAGATGGGTTTACAGTGGCGATTTAACTGAAGGAAATTTAGCAGAAAATTTTAAAGGAATTGATGGAATGCTTATCGCGCCAGGTTTTGGCGATAGAGGAATAGAAGGAAAAATTCTTGCTGCAAAATTTGCTAGAGAAAATAAAATTCCGCTTTTGGGCATTTGTTTAGGAATGCAGATTATGACCATCGAATTTGCGAGAAATGTTTTGGGATTAAAAGATGCCAATTCTGCAGAATTTGATTTAACGACTAAAAATCCTGTTATTTCTTTAATGGAAGAGCAAAAAAATGTAGTAGATAAAGGTGGTACGATGAGGTTGGGCGCTTGGAAATGTCAATTAAAACCTCATACAAAACTTGTAGAAATCTACGGAAACAAAAATATTACCGAAAGACACCGTCATCGTTATGAGTTTAACTCAGATTATTTAGAAGATTTCGAAAAAAATGGCTTGTATGCTTCGGGAATCAATCCAGATACTAAATTAGTAGAAACGCTAGAATTGAAGGATCATCCTTTTTATATAGGTGTTCAGTATCATCCAGAATATAAAAGTACTGTAGCGACGCCGCATCCGCTGTTTGTGGCTTTGGTAAAAGCAGCTACAGAAAAATAAATCTTAAACTCTCATTTTTTGAGAGTTTAATTTTTTAGAAATGACAATCTGACAAAAAATTCATATTTTTGTCACCCAAATTAAAAAGGAATGCTATTTGAGAAAATTAAATCTCAAATCTTAAATTTCAAATCTTAAATTAAAGTAATGCAAAAGAATAACGGATTAGATAAAAATCAACTGATTAGTTTTGTGATTTTTTCAGCCATTTTGATGGCTTTCATGTTTTATTTTCAAAACAAACAATCAGACGAAAAACAAGTAGCAGATGCTAAAGCGAAAACGGAGCAAAAAGTAGCTTCTAAAACAATTGCTAACAATATTAATGCTACAGTAAATGCAGCTACAATAAAAAATGTTACTGTTAAAAATAAAGAGCTTACCTTAGAATTTGCAAGTTTGGGAGGTCAACTTTCGTCTGTAGAAATTAATCAATACAAAGCTTATAATGCTAAAACCGATAAGCACGATTTGCCACTTTATTTAATAGAAAAAAATAATTCTAGTTATGGATTTCAGTTTAAAGACAAAACAGGAAAGACTTTTAATACAAAAGATCTAGTTTTTGTGCCTAGAGTAAAGGATAATACTGTTACCATGACTGCTCAAGTTTCTGGCGCAACTATTCAATACGTGTATCAACTTTTAGATAATTATACTTTAGATTTTAATGTTAAAACTCAAGGTTTATCTTCTATTGTTACAGATGAAAAAGCAGATTTTCATTGGAATTACACAGTAAGAGGAATGGAAAAAGGTCGTTCGCAAGAACAAACCCATTCAGAATTTAATTATGCTTTTGATAATTACGGTTCTACCGATTATGATACCAACGGATTTGAAGAGCCAGAAGAAACCCTAAATTGGTTAGCAGTAAAACAACAGTTTTTTACTTCAATTATAGAATCTACTAATGGTTTTACGCAAACTAAAGGAACTCAAGAAACAATAGAAAAAGGAGCGTTTTTGAAAAAATTTAATTTTGATGGTCAAGTAAAATTGGTAGGAAATGAATTGAGTCAAAATTTCAAATGGTATTTCTTACCACTTGATTTGCCATTGCTTAAAACTTTTGAAGGAAAAGAATTTGATACGATATTACCTCTAGGTTGGAGTTTCATTGGAACTTTAAACAGAATTTTCTTTGTACCAGTATACAATTGGTTATCTGATTGGGGAATTGCAGCAGGTTGGGTAATCTTCTTAATGACTATTGCCACTAAACTTATCTTGTCTCCAGTGATGTTTAAGCAGCACAAATTAAGTGCGATGATGAAGGTGGTAAAACCAGAGATAGAAGAAGTTACAGAGAAATTTAAAGGTCAAGAAAACGCTATGAAGCGTCAACAGGCAACTATGGAAATTTACAGAAAAGCCGGAATTAATCAAATGGCGGGCTGTTTACCAGCACTGGTTCAGATCCCTATTTTCTATGCGCTTTTCCGTTTCTTCCCGAATATGATTGACTTAAGAGGAAAAGGGTTCTGGTTTGCAAATGACCTTACCGCTTATGATGATTTAATTAAATTGCCATTCCATATTCCATTAATCGGGGAGCATATCAGTATTTTTGCGGTAGCATGTACCATTGTAGTTTTGATTTATACAATCATGACTTCCGGACAAATGCAACAGCCACAGCAAGAAGGAATGCCAGATATGAGAATTATAATGTATATTTTCCCAATTACATTCTTCTTCTTCCTGAACACCTCTTCTTCTGGACTTTCTTGGTATTATTTTGTGTCTAATGCTTTAAATATATTAATTATCCTTGCGATTAAATATTGGATTTTAGATGAAAAGAAAATTCATGCTCAGATTCAACAAAATAAATCTAAAGCACCAAAACCAGAAGGGAAATTCCAGAAACGTATGCGTGAAATGATGGAAAAAGCTCAAGAGCAACAAAAAATGCAAGAAGAGCAACGCAAAAAGCCAAATAAAAAATAATTCAGTTTAAAATAAATAAAAGTCGGTTAAATTTTTAACCGACTTTTTTATTGTATTTAATCATAGTTTAATCTAAATGATTGTCGATGATATTTTGTGGGGCCATATTTCTTCAAAGCTTCTATGTGAACTTTAGTAGCGTATCCCATGTTTTTATTCCAACCGTATTCGGGAAACTCTTCGTGTAATTGAATCATGAGTTGATCTCTGTAATTTTTTGCAAGAATAGAAGCTGCAGCAATAGATAATACTTTAGAATCTCCTTTTACTATACATTGATGTGGAATGAAATTATAAGGATGAAACTTATTCCCATCCACTAAAATTAATTCAGGTCTTATTGTAAGTTTATCGAGAGCATTGTGCATAGCATGTATGCTTGCGTTGAGAATATTATGTTGGTCTATAAACGCTGGCGAAAGTTCTGCAATAGCATAATCTTTTACATTGTTTTTAATGTAATCATCTAACTCTAAACGTGTTTTAAAATTTAGTTTTTTAGAGTCATTTACTAAATTTTGCTCAAAATTATCGTCTAGAATCACTGCGGCAGCGACTACATGACCACATAAACACCCTCTTCCTACTTCATCACACCCTGCCTCGACGTAATTTTCAGACCACTTTTTTATCAATTCCATAAATTTTAACAAAAAATCAATAACGTTATTGAAAACATTACAAAGTTAATAATTCTTTAAGGTTTTTTTAACAAAAAGTTTGTATATGTTAAGAATGTTTTGCATTTTTGTATCATTGAAAAATTTAATTTGATATGAAGAAACTAACAAAAAGCGTTTTAGCTGTTGTTCTTTCTGCTTCATTTAGTGTAACATATGCACAAAAAGCAAAAGTAGATACAGCGGGGACAAAAGATATCGAAGGTGTAGTAGTTACAGCCTTGGGTATTAAAAGAGAAAAGAAATCTTTAGGGTATGCTTCTCAAGAAGTAAAGGGAGAAGTAATTTCTGACGCAGGACAAGTAAATGCACTAGGTGCACTTTCTGGGAATGTAGCAGGTGTACAAGTTACAGCGCCTTCGTCTCTTGGTGGCTCAACGAGAATTACCATGAGAGGTATTAGTTCTGTAACTGGAGAAAACAGACCTTTAATTGTGGTTGATGGAGTTCCATTAGATAACACAAACGTTAACAATGTTGATACTCAGAGAGGAGCTGGAGGAAGAGACTATGGAGATGCAACTTTTGATATAAATCCAGATGATATTGAAAGTGTAACGGTTCTTAAAGGAGGACCAGCTGCTGCTCTTTATGGATATAGAGCAGGTAATGGTGCTATTATTTATACTACTAAGTCAGCAAAAAGAGGAAGAACTGAAGTCACATTAAATACAGGCGTTTCTTTTGATGAGATTTATATTAGACCTAAGTTACAAAGACAATATGGTGGTGGTGGAGAATCTGAGTTATATCAAATAACTATTGATGGAAAAACGTACAATATTCCAGATTATAGTTATGATGAATCTTGGGGTCCAAAATATGATCCAAATTTGTTACACTTACCTTGGAATGCATTTGATCCAGAGTTTGCAAATGATTATCTAAAAGAAGTTCCATGGGTTGCTCCAAAGAATGATGTAGATTCTTTCTTTAATACAGGAGTTACTTATACTAATAACTTCTCTGTTTCAAAATCTTTTGAAAACATGAACGCGAGATTGTCTTACACTAATACTAGAATTAGTGGAATTGTTCCAAATAGTGAAGTTAAGAAAGATAATCTTAGTTTGAACTTAAATACTTCTTTATCAGAAAAATTAAAAGCTGATGCAGTGTTTAATTATGTTCATACTGCTGGTTTCAATAGACCAGAACAAGGATATGGTGATAATTCTGTTGCTCAAAAGTTCTATCAATGGGGCCAAAGACAGTTAGACTTTGGAGATCTAAAAGATTATAAATTAGCTAATGGAATGCAAAGATCATGGAATAGAACCGCATGGGATGATGCTACTCCATTATATTCTGATAACCCTTATTGGACAATCTATGAAAATACATCAGATGATAATAGACATAGATTCTTTGGAAATGTAGGTTTATCATACTATTTTACAAAAAAATTATATTTGTCTGGTAAGGTATATGGTGATACATATAGCCAAACAATCTCATCAAGAGTAGCAATTGGTTCTGCAGCATTACCTGAATATAACATTCAAAAGAGAAATAACTCTGAATTTAACTACGAAGGTAGATTACATTATAATAGTAATTTTGGAGACTTTAGTTTAAATTCATTTGCTGGGTTTAACATCATGGACAGAAAATGGGATGTTTTAAATGGTAATACAGTTGGAGGATTAGTAATTCCAGGTCTATACAATCTTTCTAATAGTGTTGAAAATCCAATTTCTTCAAATGGGTCTTATCATTTAGGGGTAAGAAGTTTATTCGCTTCATTATCATTAGGTTATAAGGATTTATTCTTCTTAGAAGCAACAGGGAGAAATGACTGGTTCTCAATGTTAAATGATGATCAGTTCTACCCATCTGTTACAGGTAGCTTTGTTTTCTCAAATGTATTAAAAGCAGATTGGCTATCATTTGGTAAATTACGTGCAGGCTGGTCTAATATTGCAGGTGGTTCGGATCCTTATATCAGAAATACTTATGCAACCATTGGAACTCCTTTCTCTGGTGACCCAATCTATTCGATGCCTGCTACATTTAACAATCCATTGATAAAACCAGAACTTAAAACAACTAAAGAAATTGGTTTAGAAGCAAGTTTCTTTAAAAATAGATTAGGTTTCGATGTGACTTTATATGATGTTAAGACAACAGACTTAATCATTCCTTTACCAGTTGACCCTGCAACAGGATATGGATTCAAGAGAATTAACGCTGGAGAAATGACAAATAAAGGTGTTGAAGCAATGTTAAATGTTACTCCAGTTAAAACATCAGACTTTACATGGGATATGTCTTGGAACTTCACCAAGAATAACAATAAACTTGTAGAATTGCAAGATGATTTACAAAATTACATTCTTACTAATGCACCATTTAGAGTTCAATTAGCTGCTCAAGTAGGCTATTCTTATGGGGTAATTTTAGGTACTGATTTTGTATATGATGCTAATGGTAATAAAGTAGTTGGTTCAAATGGTTATTACAAAGCTTCAGCTATCAAACCTTTAGGTTCTGTGTTGCCAGACTACAACATGGGATTAAGAAATACCTTAAAATATAAAAATTTAAGTATGTCTTTCTTATTTGATATGCAACAAGGTGGAAAATACTTCTCTACATCACACATGTGGGGTATGTACTCTGGTATGCTAGAGGAATCAGCATTAGGAGGAAATAGAGAAGCTGGGGTTGTATTAGCTGGTGTTAAAGAAAATGGACAGCCTAATGATATATTGTTAGATGCTGCAACATGGGGAGCTTCATATTATAACACGGTAGATGCTCAGAATGTTTTTGACGCAAGTTATATTAAATTAAGAGATTTGACTATTGGTTATGATTTACCTAAATCTATTATAGGGAATACATTACAAGGTGTAAGAGTTTCTTTCTTTGGAAGAAATCTATTAGCATGGAATCTTGCATTCAAAGGTATAGATCCTGAAAATACATCTTATGGATCTGGTAACATTCAAGGTTTAGAAGGAGGGTCTTTACCTTCTACTAGAACTTATGGATTTAATGTTAACTTTAAATTTTAAAAAAAATGAAAAAAATATTTTTAGTATTATCAATGTTGAGTATCTCTCTGATGTCATTAAATTGTGCAGATACTCTTGATGAAATTGATTCAAACCCAAACTCGACAACAAATCCATTACCTACTGGACTTTTCAATAACGCTAATAAGGAATATATAGATTTCACTAGAGATGGTTGGGTTTCTGGAAGAATGATTTTGCCTTGGGTTCAATATTCTGCACAAAGAATATATACGGAAGAAGATAGATATCAATATCGTTTGAGTACAGGAGTTCAGTTGTGGACTAGATCTTATTATGTAGCAAATGATTATAAAAAAATCATAGACCTAAATACAGATCCTGCTACTAAAAGTCAGATGTCAGTTTACGGAGCAAATGAAAATCAAATTGCTGCTTCAAGAATTATGTTATCTTATGTATTCTTAAACCTAGTTGATTCATTTGGTGATGTTCCTTATTGGTCTTATGGAGGTAAAGACGCAGATTTTCAAGCTTTGAATGTTAATGAAAGCGTTCAGCCTAAATTTGCTAGCCAACAAAAAATCTATGCAGACATCTTAAAAGAATTAAAAGAATCTGCTGAAATGATCAACCTTAATGCTGATGTATTTGTAAATGGAGACAAACTATTTGACAACAATCCAGAAAAACTGAAAAAGTTTGCTAACTCATTGAGATTGAGAGTAGCAACTAGAGTTAAAGGAGTAGTCGCCGGAGCAGAAACTCATATTACAGATGCTATCAACTCTGGTGTTATGACGTCTAATGATGATAACGTAGGATTAAAGTATGAAGATAATATGGTGAATCCTTCTCCATTCTTCTCTACTTACATTTCTAGATCAGATTTTGCAATTTCAAAAACATTTGTAGATTTATTAAAAGGAAATAAAGGAAACTTTGGAGAAGATCCAAGAATCTTTAAATATGCTTCTCCTACATCTGTAAAAGTTGGAAATATTAGAAATCAAACAATGACAGAGGCTACATCAGCATCTCAAATTGTAGGTATGCCTTATGGTGTAACCAGCCAAATTTCTACAACTCAAGCGCCTAGTTCATCTTTCTTTGGTGCAAGTGTTTTGAAACCAGGTTATACAGAAATATTAATGGAATATTCAGAAGTTTTATTCTTATTAAGTGAAGCGAACGGATGGAGCCAAACATATTATGAGCAAGGTGTTAGAGCTTCAATGGAAAAATGGAATATTGATTCAGCTAAAATTAATACATTTGTTGCTGCTCTTCCTCCTGCAAATAAGCAAAATGTTTTAACTCAGAAATATGTTTCATTATTCATGCAACCTTTTGAAGCTTGGGCTGAATACAGAAGAACAGGTTATCCAAATACACTTCTTCTTCCAGGTCAGTCAGCTGCTTTAAATGTAGCTACAGCATCTGGGCAAACAACTTATACATTTACTTCATTAATTGCTGATTTAACGGATCTTCCAACAAGGATTTATTATCCAACAACTGTTCAGACTTTAAATACAGATAATTATAATGCAGCTTCTACTGCTATTGGTGGAGATAAAATGAACACTAAACTTATTTGGGACAAGAATTAATTCTAATTTATTTCAAATAAATACAATAAAAACCATCCGATTTTTCGGGTGGTTTTTTTATTTATTATCTTTGCATAAAATATAGAAAATGGATATTAAACAGCATATACAAAACTCTATTTCTGAGATTCTAAAAAACAATTATCAAATTGAAAATCTTACTTTAGAAGTTCAACAAAACAAAACAGATTTTGAGGGAGATTTCACGGTAGTTATTTTTCCTTTGGTAAAGTTGGCAAAGAAAAGTCCAGATGTTTTAGGAAATGAATTGGGAGACGAATTAAAAAAACAAGGAGCTATCGAAAACTTTAATGTTGTAAAAGGTTTCTTGAATTTATCAATGAATAACGAAGCATTTGTTCAGAATTTCAAAGAAATAAAAGCTCAGTTTGATGTAAAGGAAAATAAAAATCAAACCGTAATGGTAGAGTATTCTTCACCGAATACCAACAAACCATTGCACCTTGGTCACATCAGAAATAATTTATTAGGTTTTTCTGTTGCTCAAATTCTTAAAGAAGCAGGTTATAATGTGGTAAAAACTCAAATTATTAACGATAGAGGAATCCATATTTGCAAATCAATGTTGGCTTGGGAAAAATTTGGTAAAGGGGATACTCCAGAAACTACTGGTTTAAAAGGGGATAAGCTTGTTGGGAATTATTATGTAGAATTTGATAAAAATTATAAAGCCCAAATTTCTGAACTCAAAGAGCAAGGTTTAGAGGAAGAAGCTGCAAAAAAACAAGCGCCAATAATTCTTGAAGCTCAAAAAATGCTTTTAGATTGGGAACAAAATAAACCAGAAGTTCGTGAACTTTGGGAAAAGATGAATTCTTGGGTTTATGCAGGTTTCAACGAAACATACAAAAGATTAGGTGTGGATTTTGACCAAGTTCAGTACGAAAGCAATACCTATATTTTAGGAAAAGACATCATCGAAGATGGTTTGGTTAAAGGTGTTTTCTTCAAAAAAGAAGATAATTCTGTTTGGATTGATTTAACTGAAGATGGACTTGACCAAAAACTTGTTCTTCGTGGTGATGGAACTTCTGTGTACATGACACAGGATTTGGGAACTGCTGTTGAACGTTTCAAACAGAATGATATTCAGAAACTCATTTATACCGTTGGTAACGAACAAGATTATCACTTCCAAGTGTTATTTTTAATTCTGAAAAAATTAGGCTACGATTGGGCAAATCAATTGTATCACCTTTCTTACGGAATGGTAGAATTGCCAGAAGGTAAAATGAAATCTCGTGAAGGAACAGTAGTAGATGCAGATGATTTAATGCAAGAAATGTATCTTACCGCTAAAGAAAAATCTGAAGAATTAGGAAAATTAGAAGGTCTTTCAGACGAAGAAAAAGAAAAATCTTACGAAATAGTAGGTTTAGGTGCATTGAAATATTTTATGCTGAAAGTAGATCCTAAAAAGAAAATGCTTTTCAACCCTGCAGAAAGTATTGATTTCAATGGGAATACAGGGCCTTTCATTCAATATACGTATGCTAGGATTCAATCTTTATTGAATAGAGCAAATTTTGTAGAAGCAGATTTTGGAAGTTATCAACCAAATGCTTCAGAGAAAGAATTAATTATGCAATTATCTAATTTTAAAGATGTTGTAGAAAAAGCTGCAGAAACTTTAAGTCCTGCTCAAGTTGCGAATTACGTTTACGATTTAGTGAAAACGTATAATTCTTTCTATCAAAACAATCCTGTAATGACTTTGGAAGACGAAAATGCTAAGCAATTCAAACTCCAAATCTCAGATTTAACTGCGAAAACCATTAAAAAATCCTTGCATTTATTGGGAATTAATGTGGTAAACAGAATGTAAAATGATTTTAGATTTTTCTAAAAATATCAATATAGAATCACTTTTTCCAGAGAATGAATTCGAGGAAAAGGTGATTTCTTTTTTGCAAGATTGGTTTTCAGATTCTAAAACCGTTTCGGTTCAAACTTCGGGTTCTACAGGAATTCCAAAAGTCTTTGAAATCGAAAAAAAGAGAATGCTCTGCTCTGCGAAAATGACATGCGATTTTTTAGGGTTGAAAGAAGGTGACACAGCTTTGCTTTGTTTACCAGTTCAATATATTTCTGGTAAAATGATGTTGGTGAGAGCTATCGAAAGAAAGCTGAAAATCATTATTTCTGTACCCAGTTCTACTCCTGAAATTTCTGAAAATGTAGAATTTTGCGCAATGACTCCGTTGCAAGTTCAAAATTCTTTAGATAAGATTCATTTCATCAAAAATCTCATTATTGGAGGAGCAGCTGTTTCAGAAAAGTTGAAAAATGAAATCTCTACTATTCTCCAATTCTCCAATTCTCATACTAGAATTTTTGAGACTTATGGAATGAGCGAAACGCTTTCTCATATTGCTTTGAAACAAATTTCGCCTATTCAGGAAAATTATTTTACGATTTTTAATGGTGTTGAAATATCTGTAGATGAAAGAAACTGTTTGAAAATTTTCGCACCAAAACTTAATCCAGAAATTTTGCAAACTAATGATATTGTTGAACTAATGCATTTCGACTCCGCTCAATGTGACAAAAAGCAATTCAAATTTTTAGGGAGATTTGATAATGTAATTAATTCTGGAGGAGTTAAAATTTTTGCCGAAGAATTAGAAAGCTTGGTTAAAAAGCATATTACTCAAGATTTAGTTTTTATTGGGAAACATGACGAAATTTTTGGCGAAAAATTGGTTTTAGTCATCGAAGGAAAAAATGAAGAACTTCTAAAGTCTAAAATTTATAATTTAGAATTTCCAAGCAAGTTTCATATTCCGAAAGAAATCTTTTTTTTAGAGAAATTTCCAAGAGCGGAAAATGGAAAGGTATTAAGGAAAGAAATACTTAAATTAATATGAAAAAGTATATAAGGTATATTATTTTGTTTATATCTTTTTTACTAGTGGTATATTTTTTTAATAAATGGAGTAATAAAGAGTATGAAATTGAGCAAAATATGCTTCAGAATAATTTTGTTTTGAAAGGAAAAATTGACTCTTTCAGAATTTCAAATAATCATTGTTTTGCAATTCTTTATATCAGTAAATTTAAATCTAATTCTAAAGAATTTAATCCAAAAAAAGAAAAAAAATATTTTCCTTATGCTATTGAAAATAACAGAGCAGAAGTTTATGATAGAATTTGTGAAAGCCAAATTTCAATCGGTGATTCAATATTTATAAATTCTAACAATAAAACAGTTTATTATAAAACAAAAAAAGATGGAAATTTTGAAGGAGATTTAGAAATGGCAGGAGGTGATATTAGCTTTATAAAGAAACATAGTAAATTGTTTAAAGAAAATTTTAAATGAAAAATTTTGCGCACGAACTTTCTTACAAAACTTCCCGAAGTAGCGGAAGTGGCGGACAAAATGTAAACAAAGTGGAAACTTCTGTAACAGTACTATGGAAGGTAGAAGATTCTGCGGTTTTTACAGAAAGTGAAAAAGAAAGAATTATGTTGAAGCTTAAAAACAAAATTAATGCAGAAGGAATTCTTCAAACTACAGTTTCTGAAAGCAGAAAACAATTGCAAAATAAAAAAATTGCGATTGAAAAGATTCAGGAACTGGTTAATAAATCGCTCATCGTTCCGAAGAAAAGAATTGCAACCAAGCCAAGCCGAGCAAAAGTAGAAAAGCGACTAGAAAGTAAAAAAAAGCTCTCTGAAAAGAAAGAAAATAGAAAATTTAAGTATTAAAATATGAAAAAGTCAGTTTTCCGAATTGTTAACCGATTCAATAAAAAGTTCTTACCCAAATACAGCCATCTTGACCCAACGAAATTAACGAAATTTCAAAAAGGAATTTTGGCTTTTAGGTATTATGTTTTAATCAATTCATTGGATTAAAACTTCGTGAGTCTCACTTCTCTTTAAAAACCTTATCTTTGCAAAAATTCTTATAAAAATGAGCAATAAACCGATTACCGAATTTATAGAAAAATATTATTTGCATTTTAATTCTGCTGCTTTAGTAGATGCTGCAAAAGGTTATGTAGCACACCTAAAAGACGGAGGTAAAATGATGATTACGCTCGCTGGAGCAATGTCTACTGCAGAAATGGGAAAAATTTTGGCAGATATGATTCGCGAAGACAAAGTAGATATTATCTCATGTACTGGTGCGAATTTAGAAGAAGATTTAATGAATTTGGTAGCACATTCTCACTACGAAAGAGTGCCTCATTACAGAGATCTTACTCCTCAAGAAGAGTGGGATTTATTGGAAAGAGGTTTAAATAGAGTTACGGATACTTGTATTCCAGAAGAAGAGGCTTTCCGTAGATTGCAAAAACATATTTATGAAATTTGGAAAGATGCAGAAGCTAAAGGAGAAAGATATTTTCCGCACGAATATATGTATAAGATGATTCTTTCTGGAGTTCTAGAACAGTACTATGAAATCCCAAGAGAAAATTCTTGGATGATTGCTGCAGCAGAGAAAAACTTACCAATTGTAGTACCTGGTTGGGAAGATTCTACGATGGGTAATATCTTCACAAGCTACTGTATTAAAGGAGATTTAAAACCTTCTACCATGAAATCTGGAATTGAATATATGATGTTTTTAGCAGATTGGTATCCAAAAAACAGCGGAGGTAAAGGAGTTGGTTTCTTCCAAATTGGAGGAGGAATTGCTGGAGATTTCCCAATTTGTGTAGTGCCAATGTTGTATCAGGATATGGAAATGCACGACATCCCATTTTGGAGCTATTTTTGTCAGATTTCAGATTCTACCACTTCTTATGGTTCGTATTCTGGAGCTGTTCCAAACGAAAAAATCACTTGGGGTAAATTAGATATCACTACACCGAAGTTCATCGTTGAAAGTGATGCTACAATTTGTGCACCTTTAATTTTCAAATATATTTTAGAAAATTCATAAAGCTGAAGACGAAAGTCAGAAGCTGAAAGTTATATAAACGCTCAAATTATTTTGGGCGTTTTTTTTTTTGGAGCAACAAGATTAGTGATTTTTAGAAAACGCAGTCCCGCTTTTCGCTATATCTTTTTTGTTCATATTTCGACTCCGCTCAATATCACAAAAAAGGATGCCGCTGCAATCGGGGCTAGAAAACACTTTTCGGTTTTTATTTGAAGATTTAAAAAATTTTGAAAATAATTGAGCGCGAGCGAAGCGAGCGTCAATTCCATAAAAAAAATTATCTTTGAAATCATCAGATGTCTGAAATCTTACCTCTAAAATTTAATAAAAATGAACAAAACCTTCAAACAACAAGTCTTTGAAATCATCAAAATGATTCCTAAAGGTAGAGTAACCACTTATGGAGCAATTGCTAAAGCAGTGGGGTTTCCTAATCATTCTCGTCACGTAGGAAATGCTTTGAGGAATTATGATGAAGATTTCCCTGCACATAGAGTTTGTAATTCTTCTGGTGTGATTTCTGCGGAAAGTTGTATTCCAAAATTTACCGAAAAGTTGGCTAAAGAAGGAGTAGAAGTGAAAGGAAATAAAATTCAGAATTTTAAAAATATTTTTTGGAGTCCTTTAGAAGAAATTAATTTTTAAGTGATAAAGAAATCGGCGCGAGCAAAGCTCGCGCCGGTTCTGTATCTGAAAAAAAATTATTTCTTTTCTTTAATAGCCACTTTTATTTTCTCAGCTAATTCCTCTAAAAGTTCAGGATTATCTTTTAGTAATTCTTTTACTGCGTCTCTACCTTGTCCTAGTTTCGTATCGCCGTAGCTGAACCAAGAACCAGATTTTTTAACAATATCAAACTCGACACCCAAATCTAGAATTTCGCCTACTTTAGAAATTCCTTCACCGTACATAATATCGAATTCTGTATTTTTAAACGGCGGAGCAACTTTGTTTTTAACAATTTTTACTTTCACGCGGTTTCCTACAGCATCTTCGCCTACTTTGATAGGAGAACCACTTCTTCTGATGTCAATTCTTACCGAAGCATAGAATTTAAGTGCATTTCCACCGGTTGTTGTTTCAGGGTTACCAAACATTACTCCAATTTTTTCTCTTAATTGGTTAATGAAAATTACGGTACATTTTGTTCTAGAAATAGTTGCTGTTAATTTTCTCAAAGCTTGAGACATTAATCTAGCATGTAAACCCATTTTAGAATCTCCCATTTCTCCCTCAATTTCTGCTTTTGGTGTCAAAGCTGCAACAGAGTCTATTACTACGATGTCAATCGCTCCAGAACGAATTAAATTATCTGCAATTTCTAATGCTTGTTCACCATTATCTGGTTGAGAAATGATTAAATTTTCAACATCGATTCCTAATTTTTTAGCGTAAACCGCATCAAAAGCGTGCTCTGCATCTATAAAAGCTGCAATTCCGCCTTGTTTTTGAGATTCTGCAATCGCGTGCATAGTAAGTGTGGTTTTACCAGAAGATTCTGGGCCATAAATTTCGATGACTCTTCCTTTTGGATAACCACCAACTCCCAAAGCAATATCTAAACCAAGTGAACCACTCGGAATTACTTCTACTTCTTCTACTGCATTGTCTCCCATTTTCATAACGGTACCTTTTCCGTAGGTTTTATCCATTTTTTCGAGGACTAATGCGAGTGCTTTTTTCTTATCGTCTATACTGCTCATTTTTCTTAAATTTTATCAAAAATACAATTAATTTGTTTATACCTAGAAAGAAAATTTCGTTATTTTCTTCTTTTCTACGACAAAGATAATACGGTTATGCGACAAAATATGTCGTGTAAACTGATTTAAAATTTTATTTTAGATTTGTAAGATAATTTTACTTTATGAAAATAATGAGAACTGTT
>CAZHCK010000023.1:0-34263 GCA_964530915.1 uncultured Cloacibacterium sp.
GTATAAACCAGAAGATATAACTGATAATCAGTTAGAAAAATTTATTATATGGTTAGTGAATGAAAAAAATATTGGTCAATCTTATCAAAAAGCAATGTTAGCAACACTAAAAAAATTTTATAAAGAAATTTTTAATAGAGAAGTTAACCTGTCTCATCTTTATCCTAAAAGAAAAGAAAATAAATTACCAAAATTTCTTACACAAAATGAAATTAAAAAAATTATTGATTTTACAGAAAACCTAAAACATAAAACCATCATTACTACTATTTATTCTTGCGGGCTTAGATTAAGTGAATTATTAGAATTAAAAATATCTGACATAAAATCAGAAGAAGATTGTATTGTTATTAGACAATCAAAAGGAAATAAAGATAGAATAGTAATGCTTTCACCCAAACTTTTAGATCTATTAAGAGAATATTATAAAAAATACAAACCGAAAGAATATGTTTTTGAAGGGCAACTTGGCGGAAAATATTCTGCAAGAAGCGTTCAGCAGATTCTTAAAAAGTCAATAGAAATTGCAAAAATTAATACTCAGGCTTCTGTGCATACTCTCAGACATTCTTACGCCACACATCTATTAGAGAATGGAACTGATATAAGGATTATTAAAGAGCTTCTTGGGCATAACTCAATAAAGACTACGGAAATTTACACTCATATAACAGATGTTCAGAAACATAAATTAAGAAGTCCGCTTGATTTTCTGTAAAAATTTCCTCACTTCAAAACCTTTATTTATATTTGCTTTAAGCAGAAATTATTTATGAAGCTCAATATAAAAAACGAAACAGGCAGATTAAAATCAGTAGTTCTAGGTCAGCCAAAGTCTATTGGCCCAGTTCCTACTTTAGAAGAAAGTTATGATGCTAAATCATATTACTCCATAGAAAATGGCATTTATCCTAAAGAAGAAGACATCATCGCAGAAATGTCTGCCTTCGAAAAAGTGCTCAAAAAATATGATGTAGAAGTTTTCAGACCGAATATTATCAAAGATTATAATCAGGTTTTCGCGAGAGATGTAGCCTTCGTTATCGAAGATAAAATGATTATCTCAAACGTAATCAAAGATAGAGCAGATGAACAAGAAGCTTATCGCAAAATTTTTGAAAAAGTAGAATGGCGCAAAATCATCAATCTACCCGAAACCGCTCATATAGAAGGCGGAGATGTAATTGTTTGGG
Source organism: uncultured Cloacibacterium sp. (assembly GCA_964530915.1). Classification (GTDB taxonomy): domain Bacteria; phylum Bacteroidota; class Bacteroidia; order Flavobacteriales; family Weeksellaceae; genus Cloacibacterium. The sequence continues at coordinate 1,194 of CAZHCK010000023.1, forward strand.
ATGATTTTCTCTTTGTGGGAACTTGTTTCTCCGAAGATTACAGAAATTATAAAACGGCCAGAACCAATGAATATGCTATTGAAATCCTGAAAGAATATTTCCCTAAAAAACGTATCATAGACCTTGACCTTAAGAAAAATGACAAGGTTCCGTATCAAGGTGTTTTGCACTTAGATTGCACGTTTAATCCTATCGGAAAAGACAAATGTATTATCTATAAAGATGGTTTTGTAGATGAAAGTGATTACCAACTCATCATCGATATTTTCGGGGAAGAAAACTGCTTCCACATTACACCAGAAGAAATGTTCGAGATGAATCCAAATATTTTCTCTATTTCGCCAGAAGTTGTGGTTTCAGACGAAACTTTTACTAGAATGAATGACTTTCTGAGAAATGAGTGGGGTTTTACGGTAGAAGAAATTCCGTATCGTGAAATTTCTAAAATGGGAGGTTTGCTCAGATGTTCTACCATGCCTTTGGTTAGAGAATAATTAGATTGTTTTTATCAAAATAAAAAAGGACAACTTCATAAAGAGGTTGTCCTTTCGATTTAAAGAAATAAGAAATAAAAAATTATTGTAATGAAAACTTGATTTTCGTTTTAATGGCGTCTGAAGAATTCCCAATCAGCGCTTCGAAATCACCAGGTTCTGCTACCCAATCGTGTTTTACAGGGTCAAAGAAACTTAATGCAGATTTGTCAATCGTAATGGTTACTTCTTTTTGTTCACCCGGATTTAAATAAATTTTTTCAAAACCTTTCAATTCTTTTAATGGTCTTGGCAAAGAAGATTTTACGTCTCTTATGTACAATTGAACTACTTCTGCACCTGCTTTTTTACCTGTATTTTTTACTGGAATTGTAAACGTAATAGTCTCATCTTCTGTAATAACGGCTTTGTCTGCTTTAGCTTGACCAATTTCGAAAGTGGTGTAACTTAAACCATGTCCGAAACTGAAAAGAGGTTTAATATTTTTAGTATCATGCCAACGGTAACCTACGAAAATACTTTCGTTATACGTAATGTTGATAGGGTTTTGCTGGTCTTTTCCTTTTCCTTGTGCTAATTCTTCTTTGTTGCCAGGATATTCTCCTAATTGATGCGCTGAATTGTCTTCTAATTTCACAGGGAAAGTGAAAGGCAATTTTCCAGAAGGATTAGCATCACCAGCTAAAACTGAAGCTAGAGCATGACCGCTTTCTGAACCTAAATACCACGCTTGAACAATACTAGGAACTTCTTTTACCCAAGGCATTTCTACAGCATTTCCTGAAACTAAAACCACAGAGAAATTTTTGTTTGCTTTAGCCAAAGCAGAAATTAATTCATCTTGATGATAAGGTAAGCCCATATCTTTTCTGTCATTTCCTTCACTGTCTTGGAAATCACTCTTATTAAGTCCACCCACGAAAATTACAAAGTCAGAATTTTTAGCCAATTCTACCGCTTCTTTGGTTAATTCTGCTTGTGAACGTTTTTCAGTAAGGTCTCTTCCAGTTTTTACACCGTTATATTCTCCAGTTACATCACCTACATAACCTCTAGCGTAAGTAACTTCTGCATCTTTCCCGAATCTTGCTTTAATGCCGTCTAAAGGCAAGGTTTCATATTTTACTTTTAATGATGAAGAACCTCCACCTACAGTCATCATTTTGATGGCGTTTTCACCAATTACAGCAATCTTTTTAGTTTTGGCAACGTTAATTGGCAATACATTTTTTTGATTTTTTAGCAATACAATACCTTCTTCACCAATTTCTTTGGCAATCGCTCTGTGTTCTTCAGAAGCAATGTTTCCAAAAGGTTTGTTTTTATTCATGGTGGTCAAGAAAGCTAATCTTAAGATTCTTCTTACTTTATCATCTAATTCTTTAGTTCCTACTTCACCAGATTTGATGAGTTTTAAATAAGGATGTGCTAAATAGTAATTGTCATAAGCATTGCTAGTTCCTTCAGAAAGTCCATTCGTCCAACTACCGAATTCCATGTCAAGGCCATTCATAATGGCTTGTTTGGTATCGTTTACAGCACCCCAGTCAGAAACAACTACACCTTTATATCCCCATTCTTTTTTTAGAATATCATTTAATAAGTATTGATTTTGACTTGCGAATTGATTTTTGTACATGTCATAAGCTCCCATGATGGTCCAAGAATCTCCTTCTTGTACAGCAGCTTTAAAAGCAGGTAAATAAATTTCATATAGTGCTCTATCATCTACAATTACGTTGCTGGTATGTCTAAATTGTTCTTGATTATTAAGTGCGAAATGTTTTACAGAAGTTGCAACACCATTAGATTGAACACCTTTAATGTATGGAACTACCATTTTAGAAGTTAAAAATGGGTCTTCTCCCATGTATTCAAAATTTCTACCGTTTAATGGAGTTCTATAAATATTTACACCAGGTCCTAGTAAAATGTCTTTTTTTCTATAACGAGCTTCTTCTCCAAGAGCTTTACCGTAGTTCCAAGACATTTTTTTATTCCAAGTTGCAGAGAGTGCAGTAAGCGCAGGATATGCAATGATGGAGTCATTCGTCCAACCAGCTTGCTCCCATTCATCCCATTTTACTTCAGGACGAATTCCGTGTGGTCCATCAGTAGTCCAAAATTCCGGAATTCCTAATCTTGGAACACCTGGTGAACTGAATTTTGACTGAGCATGAAGCATCGCTACTTTTTCTTCTAAAGTCATTTTAGAAAGTGCATCTTCTACTCTAGCTTCTATAGGTTGCGAATCATCTAAATAAATTTGTGTCTTTTTTTCTTGTGCTTTTGCTTGAAAACTCATTAACGAGACTAAGCAAACAAGTGCAATTTTCTTGAACATAAGAATTAATTTTTGGTTCAGTAAAACTACAACTTTTTATTATTATCTCAAAATGAAATAATAAATTTTTTAAAAAATTTATCTTCAAATTAAAGATTTAAAAATAAAAATCAATAAATAGCCTGTTAATCAGTTGGTTATGATTTGTTTAAAATTGAAAAAATATTTTTTTCTTCTAAAAATTTGGTTTTCTGTAAAACTTGTTTTTATATTTGCACCACGAAAAACGTTCTTTTATACACGCAACTTATTAAGAAAGGTGGAGGGAATTGACCCTGCGAAACCTTGGCAACCTGCTAACAGAAATGAGAGTAAGGTGCCAAATTCAACCCCGAAATTCGGGAAAGATAAGTCTGAAATCAGTTTAAAATAGTCATACACTATATCAAAAACTCTTTCGACTTGTCGGAAGAGTTTTTTTATGCTCTTTCGTCAAGAATTTTCTGCAAATAAGTTGCTCTAATATTTAACAATTAAAAAATTATTAAAAAAATGAGCAATTTAAAATTTGAAACGCTTCAACTTCACGCTGGTCAAGAAATCGACCCAACTACCAATTCTAGAGCGGTGCCGCTTTACCAAACTTCGTCTTATACTTTTAACAGTGCAGAACATGCTGCAAATCTTTTTGGTTTAAAAGAATTTGGGAATATCTACACCAGACTCATGAATCCTACTACAGATGTATTCGAAAAACGAGTAGCCGCACTTCATGGTGGAGTAGCTGCTTTGGCTACCGCTTCTGGTCACGCTGCGCAATTTTTGGCGATTACCAATATTTTACAAGCTGGTGACAATTTCGTGAGTTCACCTTATTTGTACGGAGGAAGTTATAATCAGTTTAAAGTTTCTTTCAAAAAATTAGGCATCGAAGCACAATTTGCTAAAGACGATGCTCCAGAAAGTTTTGAAGAATTGATCAACGAAAACACCAAAGCGATTTATTTAGAAACCATAGGAAACCCTACGTTGAATGTGGCAGATTTTGATGCAATCTCAGCTGTAGCTAAAAAACATAATATTCCACTTATCGTAGACAATACTTTTGGAGCAGGTGGTTATCTCTTCAGACCGATTGAACATGGCGCAAATGTAGTGGTAGAATCTGCGACCAAATGGATTGGCGGTCATGGAACTTCTATCGGCGGAATCATCATCGACGGAGGAAATTTCGATTGGGGAAATGGTAAGTTTCCACAGTTTTCTGAACCTTCAGAAAGTTATCATGGTTTGGTTTTTTCAGATGTTTTTGGAGTGAATGGACCTTTTGGAAATATTGCCTTTATCATCAAAGCCAGAGTAGAAGGTCTTAGAGATTTCGGACCGACGATTTCTCCATTCAATTCATTTTTATTGCTTCAAGGTTTAGAAACATTATCGCTGAGAGTAGATAGAACCGTAGAAAATGCTCAGAAATTAGCAGAATTTTTAGAAAATCATCCGAAAGTAGAAAAAGTATTGTATCCAGGTTTGCCAAGTTTCCCAGACTATGAAAATGCTAAAAAATATTTGAAAAAAGGTTTCGGAGGGGTACTTAATTTTGAAATCAAAGGCGGAAAAGAAGCAGCGGTTAAATTCATCGATAATTTACAATTGGTTTCACATTTGGCAAATGTAGGAGATTCTAAAACGCTTATCATCAATCCAGCTTCTACCACACACGAACAACTTTCAGACGAAGAAAGATTAAAAGCAGGAATCACTCCAGGACAAATTAGATTAAGTGTGGGAATAGAACATATAGATGATATTATCGCAGATTTAGAGCAATCATTTCAACAATTATAAAAAGTAAAAAAGAAGAAAAATGTCAGAATTAAATTTTAAAATAAGCGCAGAAAGTAAATCTGCAACCAAAGTGATTGCAAAAGCAAGACAGTTTGAAATCATCATAGACGAACCTCAAGATTTAGGAGGAAAAGATGAAGCTCCAAATCCTGTAGAAACATTATTGGCAAGTTATGCAGGTTGTTTTAATGTAGTGCTTCATCTTTTAGCAAAAGAAAGAAACATAGAAATCAACCATTTGAAAATTGATATTAACGGAAATATCAATCCTCAAAAATTATTGGGAATTTGCAAAGAAGAAAGAGCTGGATTTAAAAATATAGATTTAGACATCACCATAGATTCTTCCGCTGAAAAATCTGTCATAGAAAATCTTATAAAAGATGCTAAAGAAAGATGCCCAATTAATGATAACCTTTCTAATCCTACTCCCGTAAACTTTCAATTAAATTAAAAATGTATAAATTCTCCTTAGGTAATTTTATTTCAGAATCTAATCAGTTATTAGAAAACGTAGAAATTGCTTATCATATTTTTGGTGAACTAGCCCCAGAAAAAAAAGTGATTTGGGTTTGTCATGCCTTAACTGCAAATTCAGATGCACAAGATTGGTGGCCTAATTTCATTGGCGAAAATTTAACCTTAGACACCGAAAAATATACCATAGTTTGTGCCAATATTTTAGGTTCTTGTTACGGAACGAGTTTCCAAAAACAAGAAAAACTTCCATTAATCACCATTCGTGATATGGTAAAACTTCACCAAGAATTAGCCAAATTTTTACAAATTTCTGAAATAGAATTGCTTTTAGGAGGTTCTCTTGGCGGAATGCAATGTTTAGAGTGGGCGATTACAGAACCAGATTTTATTATAAAATTATTTGTAATTGCTACCAATGCAAAGCATTCTGCGTGGGGAATTGCTTTTAACGAAGCACAAAGAATGGCACTGGAATTAGGCGAGAACGGAATAGATGCAGCAAGAGCTATCGCTATGCTTTCGTACAGAAACTATGCTACTTTTGTAGCAACTCAAACTGATAAAAGTGAAAAATTAGAAAATTATAGAGCGGCTTCTTATCAAAGACATCAAGGCGAAAAACTCAGAAAAAGATTTTATAAAGAAAGCTATTTCATGCTTTCTAAAGCTATGGATTCTCACCATTTGGGAAGAGGTAGAAATTCAGTGGAAAATGCTTTGAACCAAATTACCGCTGAAACTTTGGTGATTGGGATAGACAGCGATATTCTTTTTCCTGTTTCGGAGCAAAAATTTATAGCTGAACATATAAAAAACGCAAAGCTAGAAGTGATTTCTTCATTGTATGGTCATGATGGTTTTTTAATTGAAACTGATAAGATTTCCTCCTTGCTTAAAAAGTATTTCAACTTATAAGAAAACACAAATGATGATTTTCAAAAAATTAAAATTAAAAAAATGAGCAAAAAATTAACGATAGGATTGTTTGGTTATGGAGTGGTAGGAACTGGTCTTTATGACGTTTTACACAAAAGTAAAACGGTAGATGCTACCATCAAAAAAATTGTGGTAAAGCATAAAGATAAGCCTAGAAATATTTCGCCAGAGCATTTTCATTATGATAAAAACGAAATTCTGCAAGATGAAGAAATCAATCTGGTAGTAGAATTAATAGATGATGCAGATGCAGCTTTTGAAATTGTGAAAACCGCTTTAGAAAAAGGAAAAGCAGTGGTTTCGGCGAATAAAAAAATGATAGCGGAACATTTCGAAGAATTGTATGAACTGCAAAAAAAGCATCAGGTTCCTTTCCTGTATGAAGCGGCAGTTTGTGGCAGTATCCCGATTATCAGAAATTTAGAAGAATATTACAATAATGACTTTCTTCAATCCATTCAAGGAATCGTAAATGGTTCTACCAATTATATTTTGACCAAAACTTTCCAAGATAATTTAAGCTATGAAGAAGCACTGAAAGAAGCCCAAGAAAAAGGCTATGCAGAGAGCAATCCTATTTTGGATACAGGTGGTTTTGATGCACGCTCTAAACTTCAAATTCTATTGACGCATTCTTTCGGAATTACCACGAAGCCAGAAGAAGTTTTCAATGTAGGAATTCAGAATTTGGGAGATTTAGAAATCAAATATGCCAAAGAAAAAAATCTACAGATTAAATTATTGGCTTACGCTCAAAAAAGAAATGAAGAAGAAGTCATCGCGCTCGTGATTCCTAAATTTGTAAAATCTACCGATACTTTTTCTACAGTGAGTGATGTTTTTAATGGAGTAAAAGTGCAAACCGCTTTTGCCGATAAGCAATTTTTCTATGGAAGAGGAGCGGGTTCATTGCCTACTGCAAGTGCAGTTTTGTCTGATATTTCTGCGATTGCCTATGATTACAGATATGAATATAAGAAAATAGCCAACTCAGAAAATCTGAAATTGGCTCAAGATTTTCCTTTGAAAGTGTTATTTAGACATAAAGCTAAAGACAGCCAGAATTTTGAAAATTATTTTGAAGAAATCGAAGAGTTTTATGGCAATAGAGAAGATGCTTATTTCGTAGGAAGCATTCGTTTTCAGCAATTAAAAGACGTTTTCACAAAGCATCAAGATGAGGTGTCATTTGTGTTGATTGATATTTTATAATTATTAACTTGTTTTTTCCTTAAGCGTTATTTTTCTCTGAAAAATGACGCTTTATTTTTTGTATTTTTGGCAGACAACATACAGATTATGCAAACAACAAGCACCGTTTTAATGATAGAGCCCGTTGCATTTGGTTTTAATGCAGAAACGGCACAGAATAATTATTTCCAAGTAAATTCAGAAAATGCTGAAACACAAGGAAAAGCACTGCAAGAGTTTCAAAATTTTGCAGAAAAATTAAGAAGTCATGGCATCAATGTGATGACGATTAAAGACACGTTAGAACCTCATACTCCAGATTCTATTTTCCCTAATAATTGGATTTCTATGCACCAAGATGGAACAGTTGTTCTCTATCCAATGTGTGCCGTGAACAGAAGATGGGAACGTAGAAATGATATTTTAGAAATGCTTCAAGAGAAATTTGATTTGAAAGAAATCATCGATTTTTCTGCGCCAGAAAAAGAAGAGAAATTTTTAGAAGGAACAGGAAGCATGATTTTCGATCATGACAACAAATTAGCGTATGGTTCTGTTTCGCTGAGGTTAGACGAAAAATTGTTCAGAGAATTTTGTGAGAAATTTGGTTACACCCCTGTTGTTTTTCATTCTTTTCAAACAGCTAATGGAGAAAGATTACCAATTTATCATACCAATGTGATGATGTGTGTAGCAGACCAATTTGTGGTGATTTGCCTTGATTGTATTGATGATGAAACCGAAAGAGTGAATGTAGTGAATACTATTTTAGAATCAGGAAAGGAAATTATAGAAATTTCAGAAGATCAAATGCAACAATTCGCTGGAAATATGCTTCAAGTGCAAAATGAAGATGGCAAAAAGTTTTTGGTGATGAGTGAAACTGCTTACAATTCTTTAACTCCAGAGCAAATTTCAGCTATCAAAAAGTACAACGAGATTATCTATTCTAATCTGGAAACCATAGAAATAAACGGTGGCGGAAGCGCAAGATGTATGCTTGCTGAGGTTTTTTTACCGAAGAAATAAAATATTAACTGAAGCACCGAAGTTTTCGGTGCTTTTATTTTTTCCAATCTTTAAAACTCATTTCAAATTTTATTTCCTCTCCGTGGAATCCTGCGTTTTTCCAGCCCTGTTTTTTGTAAAATAGTTCTGCTCTAGAATTTGTTTCTGTTGAAAGCCAAATGGTTTTTTGGGTTTTGCTAAAATATTCGTCAAGCATTAATTGATGAAGTTTTTTGCCAATACCTTTTCCTTCGTATTCGGGTAAAAGAAATAGGGACCAAACATTATTTTCTACAAAGTCTATAATAGAAAATCCTACAATATTATCATCAATTTCGCAAACGAAACCTGTTCCTCTTTTGGTGATAAACTCTTCTACCAATTCATTAGGAATTAAGCTAGGATTAGAAAGTTGATTTTCTTTTACAGAATTTCTCACAACTTGTATGAGAGGAATATCTTTAATTGTTGCTTTTCTGTATATCATGTTGTAAAAATAAAAAAAACCACGAACAAAATTTTGCTCGTGATTTCTTTAATTAAAATTTAGTTTAATATGATGGGTTTTTGTGAGATGAGTTTGCAATTTTTTTATTTTCTATTGATTTTCAAAATTTTTAAGGGCAATTTCAGCTATTTTTCTTGTGATTTCAGTGGGAGAGTTACAGTCACAATTACTAAGGGTAACTGCATAAATATCTTTCGAAGGAATATAAACTGCCATTGATTTATAGCCAAAAAGATGACCTCCGTGTTCTCTAGAAAGCATTCCCGCTATATCTTTTATGTGCCATCCATAACCATAAGAGATTTCTTCTCCATTGTTAAGTTTGTATTTTCTAAAAGCTTTATCTAGGCTCTCTTTTTTTAATAATTTATTTTGTGTTAAAGCGTTTTGCCATTGTAATAAATCTTCAGTGGTAGACATTAATGCGCCAGATGAAAACGGAATGCTATAGCTGATTACAGTTTTATTTACATATCCAGTTTCTTTTTTGTGATAACCATAAGCTCTGTTTTTAACGATTTGTCTATCGGTAGCATAAAGCGTATGATTCATTCCTGCTTTTTCGAAAATATTTTTTTGAAGAAATGTTGCATAACTTTCTTTGGAGACTAACTCAATAATATATCCAAGAAGTACGTAACCAGAATTATTATATTCAAATTTTTCTCCGGGTAAAAAATCTACTTTTTCATTTTTAAAGAAATCTACCATCATTTTTGGTGTCATTTCTTTTTGAGAAATATCTTTTAAGGCTTTTATTTTTGTAAAATCTTTGATTCCAGAAGTATGGGTTAAAAGATGATGAAGTGTGATATTATTTCCATTAGGATAATCAGGAATATATTTAGAAACAGCATCATTTACACTAAGTTTTCCTTGTTCCTCTAACATTAAAATAGCCACTGCGGTAAATTGTTTAGTCATAGACGCAATTTGAAAAACTTGATTTGTAGCCATATCTACATTCAATTCTAAATTGGCTTTTCCTATAGCTTTTTCATAGATTGGTTTACCGTTTTTTGCAACCAAGAAAACTAAGCCAGGACCTTCTGTTTCTTTGAATTCCGAAGAAATAAGACTATCCATTTTATTTTCAAATTTTTGAGCAGAAACCAGACAGAACTGAGACAATAAAAGTGTTAGGAATAAGATATTTTTCATGGTGTTATTTTTTTGTTAATTTCCTGTTCTGTTTTTAATGTCTTTATTAGCACCTTCTATATTTCTGGCTTTTTGAGTTTTTTGATTTCCAAAAGTATAGGTTGCAGTAAGTGCAAGCATTCTTCTGTATTCATTTTTTCTTACGTTATTGTAATATCCATTGCTTTGTACATCTGTGATATTATATTTTGAACCCGTATTAAGGACATCATTCGCTTCGAATAAGAACGTCCAATTGTTCCAAATTTTTCTTACAGAAATATCCAGCGATTGAAGAGTGGAAAGTTTACCAATCGAGATTTGTTGAGGTGCCAAGTAAAAATAATTTACACCCAAGAATAAGTCTTTTTTGCTCGAAAGTCTGATATTGTTATTCGCTTGAATGTGGAATAAATTCGTAGACTTGTTCAGATTAAACGCTGGGAAAGTTTCGCCAGTAATTGGATCTGTATCTACACTGCCTTTGAACACATTATGACCAAAAGTTGTGGTGTAATTGGCACTCCAAATTCCATTATAGAAATTCTTTTGGAATCCTAAAGTTGCACTGAATTCTTGTTTATCGCCAAAGTTAGTTCTAATGTATCTCAAAACGGTATTTCCATTTTCTACTTTTTGTAAAGGAATTTGGTCTGATGCATCTTTTAAAAGGCTAGTATTTAAAACCAAGAAATAAGTGTTTTTATACATATAGTTCAGTTCTTGATTGTAATACTGAGACGCTTTCATAAACGGATTATTCTGTACATAATTGGTCTGAGTAAGATAAATTCTAGAAGGATTAAGTTCCCAGAAAGAAGGTCTTCTTACACGACTAGAGAATGAATATGTTACATTATGATTCTTATTAATGGCGTAATTAATAGAGGCATAAGGTAAAAAGCTGTTGTAGTCTCTGGTAAAATGTTCGTCTTTGTCTATTACGCTTCCTTCGCTTTTCGTCAGTTCCAAACGGGTTCCCAATTTGGTAGAAACTTTATCATTGAAACTTTTTTCTAGCGTAGCATATACTCCTACAATATTTTCATCGTAAATGAAATGGTTAGATTGATTATCATCAATTCCTGTTGGTGGTAAAATATTTACAAATTGAGTGTCATTGTCAGTTTTGGTTTTGTTGTAACTTCCTCCTACAGAAAGAGTTAAGTTCTTATTGAATTTCTGAATGTAATCTGCCATAAAACCAAGATTATCAATTTGTTGAGGAATAGATTGATTGAAATTGGCTAAAGTTACTCCATTAACATCACTGGTTTTATTTACATTTTCTGTCTTTTGATTGAAGTTAAGAAAAGCAGCATTCAGTGATAGTTTGCTTCCTAAAGTATCTGTTTTTATTTCATAATTCAGGTTAAGAGAATGGTTTGCAGAATGGTCATTTTGGTTATTCGTGGTGATGTTTTCTCTTGTGGAATTATTAGAATAATCAGTGATTATGTTTCTAAAATAAGAAGAACCATCTTTGGTTTTATTTAGATTCAAACTGTAGGATATCCCTAAAATTTGTTTATCCGAAATTTCATAATCAGCATTAATATTTCCGCCAACATAAGCATTAGGATTTATTGTATTTCCAACGGATAAATTACTGGAAGTATCTGTTCCATTGCTCAAAATATAGGTGTTATATTCAGACCATTTTCCTACATAAGTATTGGTACTTACAGTAAGTTTGTCTTTTTTATAATTGAGTGAAACCGATGTGTTTGGATTGTTATAATAACCTTGTTTGTCTTCTAGTTTCCAAGTTCCGCTCATCCCATCGTATTTCTTCTTTTTCATGACGATGTTGATGATTCCTTGATTGCTTTCTACCTGAAATTCAGACGATGGAACAGTAATGACTTCTATTTTCTGAATGTTTTCAGATGGCGTATTTTTCAGCATTTCTAGAACCGCTTCCGCGCTCATATTGCTTTTTCTACCATTAATGTAGATGATAGCGTCATTTTTTCCTAAAATTTTTAGGCTGGCGTTGTCACTTGTAGAAATAAGGGGTGTTTCTTTTAAAAGTTCAAAAGCATTGCTTCCTTTTGCAACTGGCGAATTGGCTACATCATAAACCATTCTATCAGATTTCTTCTGAAAAACCTTTTTGGTCATTTTCACTTCCTGAATGTCTTTCGTTTTTTCTTCTTGCGAATAGGAAAAAAGAGAACTAAGAAGTGTTGCTGTAAATAATAATTTTTTCATGGTGTAATTTTTAAGTTTAAATTCTGTAAAAAACAAAAGTCGCAGTGGGTTATTAGTTGAGTGATTTGGGGTGGTGATTAGTTTTTCTGGTTATTAATTTTTTCACTGCGACTTTTTCAAGTTTGGTTATTAGTTTTAGTTATTAGTTTTTAAATGGTTAAAAGTTTTTTTTTAAAAGTTCTTCAATTTAGCTGAAGTATGTTTTGTTTAATAATTTACATTGCAAAGATATATAAATAATTTAGTATTATGCAATACAAAGTAGTAAATAAAATTTATTACTGAATTTAACTCATTGATTTTCAGTGATAAAAATTTTAGTTAATGAATTGCTTTCAGAGATAAGACAATCGAAATGGAAAAAGTATTACATCAAAAAACAAAAAAAAGTGAAAATTTATTTCCACTTTTTATATTATTTTAAAAATCAAACCTTTACTCTCGGTTGAATTTTGCCAGTTTTTTGTCAATCCAAATGGTTGCCAATGGGAAAAACGCAGCCAGTAGTGCGAATATAGAATCTTCGTCATCCCATTGATAAATTTTTCTACAAGGAAATGCTAAAATCAAGTATAATGTGAAAAATAAACCATGAATACTCCCCATAACACTAATGTAAATAATGGGTAAAATTCCTTCCTTGTCCTCACGAATCCATACCATAGCCGAGAAAAGCAAAAGCCAAGAAATTGCTTCTGCAATACAAATTTGCTTAAACCATTTGATGAGTTTTTCTTGAGAATATTTGGATAAAAAGAAATTTTCAATGACTTCCATTATATAGAGTGTTACGTGATTCGAGGTACAAAAATAAAGATTTAATAATGAATTTTACTTATAAAAACTACTTCCATCTAAATATTCGAAAACTTCTGGTGGAAGCATAGGTCTTACATTTTTGCCTTCTTTAATCATATTTCTAATTTCTGTGGCAGAAAGTTCTATAATCGGTGCATTTACCATGCTGATGTTCTCGTGCTGTAAATATTCACTGTCTTTTTTTTCACCTTCAAAAGTTCTAGGATAGACGATGATTTGATAGTCAGACATCAGTTTTTCTGAATTTTTCCATTTAGAAAGCGAGTCTAGATTATCTTCGCCCATAATCAGCGCAAAAGAATAATTGGGATATTTTTCTTTGAGATAAGTGAGCGTATCAATCGTGTAACTCGGTTTTGGTAAAGAAAACTCTACGTTTGAAGCCCGCATTTTAGGATAGTTTTTCACTGCAAGTTGCACCATATCAAGACGGTTGTGGTCTGTGAGCAATGATTTTTTATCTTTAAATGGATTTTGCGGAGAAACCACAAACCAAAGCTCATCCATATTAGAATTTTCTAAAATATAGTTCGCCAAAATCAAATGCCCAATATGAATGGGATTGAATGAGCCGAAAAACAGTCCAATTTTTTTCATTAAAGGGTTTAGGAGTTAGGGATTAGTTTTTTACTCGTAACACGTATCTCTAATGAAACTTCACATCACGAATATTCAAATAATAGGTTACATTTCCTTTCCAGTGATTTTCTTCTACAGTAAAAGCAATATCGAAATTTTTAGTTTTGAAATCATCCATATATTGACCTAATTTAAAGCCAATACATTCTATATTTCTGCCAGAAACCGGTTGATGAATGTAGAATTTTAGGTGATTCCCGTCTTTACCCATTTGTTTTACATACCCAGAAACTTTTTGGTTTCTCAGTTCTAAAACAGGTTTCATGTTGTGTGGTCCGAAAGGTGATAATTTTCTATGAAAATTAAAAAAATCACGGTTTAAATCTTCTATTTCAATGACAGAATCTATCGTAATAGAAGGGAATTTTTGGTGTTCCTGAATTTTTTCTGCAACTACCTTTTCAAATTTTTCTTTGAAAGCTTCAAATTTATCTTTCTCCATCGAAAGTCCAGCCGCAGCTTGATGTCCCCCGAATTTTAAGAAATATTCGCTACAAGCTTCTAAGGCTTCGTGCACATCAAAATCTGAAACGCTTCTTGCAGAAGCTACCATTTCGCCATTGTTTCCATCGGTGAAAACCAAAGTCGGTTTGTAGTACACTTCGGTCAGTCTAGAAGCTACGATTCCGATTACGCCTTTGTTCCATTCATTGTGATAAACCACAGTGGTAAAATTATTTTCTTGCTGGGTTTCGATAACTTGATTAAAGGCAGATTGAGTTGTATTGGCGTCTAATTCTCGTCTGGAATCGTTGAGGTTTAAGATGTCATCTACAATTTGATGAGCGTGTTTCAAATTGTCTGAAATCATCAATTCTACTGCGGCTTTTCCATGAGAAATTCTTCCTGCAGCATTAATTTTCGGAGCAATTTCGAAAACGATGTTAGAAATATCAAACGTAGAAATTTTTTCTTCAGGAATCAGAAGTCTTATTCCTAGTTTTCTTGTTTTTCTTAATGTTTTTAATCCTAGTTTTGCTAAAACTCTATTTTCGCCAGTCATTGCTACAATATCTGCAGCAATAGAAATAGCGAGTAAATCGGTAAGTTCATAGAGTTCGTTTTCTGGAATTTTATAAATGGTATTAAGACCTTGACATAATTTAAAACCCACTCCACAACCAGAAAGTTCTTTGTAAGGATATCTACAATCGGTTCTTTTCGGGTCTAAAACGGCAAAAGCTTTTGGTAATTCTTCGCCTGGCAAATGGTGGTCGCAAATAATAAAATCAATGCCTAGAGAACTGGCATATTCTATTTTATCTAATGCTTTAATGCCACAATCTAATGCGATGATAAGTGAGAATCCGTTTTCTTTAGCGAAATTAATCCCCTCATCAGAAATTCCATAACCTTCAGAATAACGGTCTGGAATATAGAAATCTAAATATTTTTTTTCTACAATTTTAGAAAGATAAAGATACATGAGCGAAACTGCAGTAGTTCCGTCTACATCATAATCGCCGTAAACCAAGATTTTTTCGCCGTTTTCTATTGCAGACGCAATTCTGTCTACTGCCAATTGCATATCTTTCATCAAAAACGGACTGTGAATGTCTTCTAACTTAGGTTTGAAGAATTCTCTGGCTTTTTGATAATCATCAATGCCTCTCAGAACCAAAATTTTTGATTCTAAAGTCCCGAAACCAATCGATGAACTGATGCTGTCTACAATTTCTTCATCAGGTGCTGGTTTGTATATCCATTTTTGGCTCATAAATGCAAAGTTAGAAATTTAAATTCATTTAAATTAGAATAGTTATAAATTATGTCTATTGACTATTATATACTTGAAGAAATTCTAATTTTGTTAAAACTAAAATCATGAAATTTATTTCAATTTTTCTTCTCGGCTTTTTTACATTTTTTATGTCTTGTAGAGAGCTTCCTGAGCAAATTAATTCACCTTTTCAAGGAAATTGGAGTGGAGATTATCAAGGTGCAGAAAATGGAACGCTCACCTTTGAGATTACTTCTGAAGGAAACATTGTAGGCTCCAAAATATCTACTTCTAAAAATTATTCTGAAGAATTTTTAGGCTATATTTTTGCTGATGGAGAGTTTTCTTGCAATACCAGAAATGGATTTTTGTTCAAAGGAAAAATTGCAGATGTAAATGCTAAAATTTATTCAGGAAATTGGACACAGAATTTTAACAATACGACTTATCAAGGAACTTTCAATTTTAAGAAGAATTAAATCAAAGTTTTATAAAAATAAAAAACCGCCCATAATTTTGAGCGGTTTTTTTAATATTAGCCTTTCAGCTTAAGAATACATTTGTTGTTGTAATTCTTTGATTTTTTTGTCTTCTAGATATTCATCGTAAGTCATGTCTCTATCAATAACACCTTTTGGCGTAAGTTCTATGATTCTGTTACAAACCGTTTGAAGCATTTCGTGGTCATGAGAAGCCAATAAAATGTTTCCTTTGAAATTAGAAAGTGAGTTATTCAGTGTAGTGATACTTTCTAAGTCTAAGTGGTTGGTTGGTTCGTCTAAAAGTAAAACGTTTGCTTTTTGGAGCATCATTCTAGAGAACATACATCTCATTTTTTCACCTCCAGAAAGTACAGTACAAGATTTCAGCGCTTCATCTCCTGAGAATAGCATTCTACCAAGGAAACCACGCATGAACTCTTCGTGTCTTTCTTCGTCATTTTTAGTAAATTGTCTTAACCAATCTACTAAATTTAAGCTCTTATCTTGGAAGAAATCAGTATTGTCAAGAGGCATGTAAGATTGGTTTGTTGTAACGCCCCAATTGTATTCTCCTTTATCTGCGGTTGCGTTTCCTGAAATAATTTCAAAAAATTCTGAAATTGCCAAAGAGTTTTTAGAAATGATGGCTACTTTGTCTCCTTTCTTTAACTTAATATCCACGTTAGAGAAAAGCAATTCGCCGTCTTTGGTTTTTTCTAAATCTTTTACTTCAAGGATTTGGTCGCCTGCTTCTCTTTCCATTTCGAAAATAATTGCAGGATAACGTCTAGAAGTAGGTTTTATATCGTCAATATTCAGTTTTTCAATCATTTTTTTTCTAGCAGTTGCTTGTTTTGCTTTAGCAACGTTTGAACTAAATCGAGCAATGAAATCTTGTAATTCTTTTTTCTTTTCCTCAGCTTTTTTATTTGCTTGTTGACGTTGTCTTGTTGCTAACTGAGAAGCTTGATACCAGAAAGAGTAGTTACCTGTATAAAGGTTTAATTTAGAATAATCTAAGTCACCAATGTGCGTACAAACGGTATCTAGGAAGTGACGGTCGTGAGAAACTACAATTACCGTGTTTTCATAATCTGCTAAGAAATCTTCTAGCCACGCGATGGTGTCAATGTCTAAGTCATTGGTAGGTTCGTCTAGAATCAAAACATCTGGATTTCCGAAAAGTGCTTGAGCTAAGAGAACTTTTACCTTGTCTTTGTTTTCTAGCTCTCCCATCATTTGCCAGTGCATTTCGTCTTTGATTCCAACGTTAGAAAGCATGGTTTGCGCATCTGATTCTGCGTTCCAGCCTCCCATTTCGTCATAGATTACGCCAAGTTCTCCAGCTTTAATTCCGTCTGCATCAGAGAAATCCTCTTTAGTATAAAGCGCGTCCATTTCTTCTTTGATTTCGAAGAGTTTTTTATTTCCTCTTAATACAGTTTCTAAAACGGTAAAATTATCGTAAGCAAAGTGATCCTGTTCTAGAACAGACATTCTTTTGCCAGGTTCTAGTGATACATTTCCTGTAGTGGGTTCTTGTTTTCCTGTTAAAATTTTCAGAAAAGTAGATTTTCCTGCGCCATTTGCTCCGATGATTCCGTAGCAATTTCCTTTGGTAAACATGATGTTTACCTCGTCAAATAAAACTCTCTTCCCGAATTGTAGTGATAAATTAGATACTGTTAACATATTGTTTCGTAAATTTGGCGCAAAAGTAAGAAAAGAATTTGGTATTTCGAGGCTAAGTTTCGGATAAAGAATGAATTATTATGAAGGAAAATAGATTTTTAGGGTAAGTAAATTGACCTTTAAAATTATTTGATTCATAAAAAATTAATAAATTTTAATAAATGATTATCAGTAAGTTGGTTCTTTAATTAAATTAAAATGAGTGGAAAAACTGAATTTGGCACGTGCTTTGGTGCTTGTTTCAAGGTTTTTCAAGTCACTTGTCATTTTAATGAAGATTTCAGAATTCAATAAAAATGGTAAAATTTTATAAACTTTAATATAAATTATGTAAATTTATATTTTATCAATAATTAGACATTTGCAGTATACAATGAAGATAGAAAAAACCATAAATATTTTAAATAAACGAGCAAAATTCGAATATGAAATTTTAGAACAGATAGAAGCAGGGATTGTTCTTACAGGAACCGAAATTAAAGCGCTTCGTTCGTCTAAAGCTTCTATTACAGAGAGTTTTTGCCAGTTTATAGAAAATGAGCTGTTCGTTGTGAATATGAGTATTGATGAGTATAAATTGGGAACTTTTTATAATCATAAAATTAAAAGAGAGCGTAAACTCTTATTGCACAAAAAAGAATTGCAAAAGTTTCAAAGGAAGTTGAAGGATGTGGGGATGACTATAGTGCCGTTAAAGCTATATATTAACGACAGAGGAAAGGCAAAAATGCTTATAGCACTAGGAAAAGGAAAGAAACTTTTTGATAAAAGAGAAACAATAAAAAACAGAGAAAATAAAAGAAATTTAGACAGAATATTAAAGAAAACCTAAAAAAACTTTGTTTTTAACGATATTTTGTGTTTATTTTGCATTATCAATTATTTAATCATTTAATTCTATGAAAAATCTAAAATTAGGAATTTCAGCATTGGCACTTACACTTGCCTCTACTGCTTTCGCTCAAACTACTTCTAACCCTTGGGTTATTGGAGTTGGTGCACACGGAGTGAATCACATGGGAGTTGCTAACGGTGGTGTTGACAAAGTATTTGACAACTTCGATCAAGTTTTCACGCTTAACAACTATACTATTGTTCCTCCATTATCAAAATTAACTGTTGCAAGAAACCTTAACAAGTATTTTGTTCTTGACTGGCAAACTTCAGTTGGGAATTTAGATAACAAGAGATTTGCAATGGGTAAAGAGTTTTTCTTGCAAACAGGTCTTGGTTTACAATTTAAATTTGCAAGTCTTTGGGATGAAGAATCTTGGTTTGACCCATATGCAAGAGTTGGAGCTAACTATTTAAGACATGATTATTCAGGTCTTACCTTTCCAAGATATGACAATGCAAATGATGCTGTTCAAGGAAGTTACAATAGTGATGATTTAGTAGGTAAAGCTAATCATTTTACAGCTGCTGCTGGTTTAGGTTCTAACTTCTGGTTAACTAAAAACTTTGGTTTAAATTTACAAGGTGATTACGTTTCTACACCTGGAGATAATTCAAATGTTGCTAATTTCTGGCAAGCTTCTGCTTCATTAATGTTCAGATTTGGTAACACAGATAAAGACAAAGATGGTATTAAAGATAAAGACGATGCTTGTCCAGATGTGCCAGGTTTAGCTCAATTCCAAGGTTGTCCTGATACAGACGGTGACGGTGTTGCTGATAAAGATGATAACTGTCCAGAAGTAGCTGGTCCAGTTGAAAATAACGGTTGTCCTTGGCCAGATACAGATGGTGACGGTGTTCTTGACAAAGATGATGCTTGTCCATCAGTAGCAGGTCCTGCTGCAAACAATGGTTGTCCTTGGCCAGATACAGATGGTGACGGTGTACTTGATAAAGATGATGCTTGTCCTACAGTATTTGGTTTGAAAGAACTTAATGGATGTCCTAAAACTGATAAAATGGTTGCTGATGAAGTAACTAAAGCATTAAACGATATCTTATTTGATTTCAACAAAGCTACTATCAGACCAGAATCTAAAGAAAAATTAGACCAAGCTGCTGCTTACATTAAAGATTTCCCTGCTGGTAAATTCTTAATCGAAGGTAGAACAGATAAAAAAGGTTCTGATGCTTACAACTTAAAACTTTCTAGACAAAGAGCTGCTTCTGTTGTTGCTGCTTTAGAAGCTAGAGGTGTAGCTCCTGAACAACTTAAATCAAGAGGTGTTGGTGAAGCTAAAGCTACTGTAGCTGAAACTGCATCTGACGCTGAAAGATTATCAGACAGAAGAGTAGTTGTAGAAGCTATTTCTGCTGCTGATTGGGATGCTATCCAAAAATCAGATGTTCCAGCTCCTAAAAAATCTAAAAAATAATTAATTATTTTAAGATAAATTTAAACACCCTTATTTTTAAGGGTGTTTTTTTGTGCTAATTTTCTTATTTTTGCAAACGTAAAATATCAAATTATGGGACGCGCATTCGAATATAGAAAGGCTTCAAAAATGGCTCGTTGGGATAAAATGGCCAAAACATTTTCTAAAATTGGGAAAGATATTGCTATTGCAGTAAAAGCTGGTGGTCCAGATCCAGATTCTAATCCTGCTCTTAGAAGATGTATTCAAAATGCAAAAGGGGCAAATATGCCTAAAGATAATGTAGAAAGAGCGATTAAGAAAGCTTCTGGAGCAGATGCAGAACATTATGATGAGGTTACTTATGAAGGATATGGACAAGGTGGTGTAGCTTTCTTTGTAGAGTGTACAACGAATAATTCTACCAGAACGGTTGCAAACGTAAGAGCGATTTTCAATAAGTTTGATGGTAATTTAGGTAAAAACGGAGAGCTAGCTTTTATCTTTGATAGAAAAGGAATTTTCACCATAGATAAATCTTTAATCAAAATGGATTGGGAAGATTTTGAGATGGAAATGATTGATGGAGGTGCAGAAGATATTGATAGCGACGAAGAAGAAGTGATGATTACCACAGCATTTGAAGATTTCGGTTCTATGTCTCATAAATTAGATGAACTTGGAATAGAAGCTAAAAGTGCGGAACTACAAAGAATTGCTAATAATACCAAAGAAGTAAACGAAGAACAGTTCAAAGCCAATATGAAAATGTTAGAACGTTTCGAAGATGATGATGATGTGCAAAACGTTTACCACAATATGGAAATTACAGATGAACTGATGAATTCTCTATAAAAATAAAAAGCCGCAAATTTTGCGGCTTTTTTTATTGAGGAAATACATCTTCTATATCTTTCATTCTAAGCATCACCGAACGAGCATAAGAACAATGCGGAATAATAGCCCATTGGTTTTCTCTCGAAAATTCTATGCCTTTTTCTACGAGTTTTTTCCCCATTCCTTGTCCTTCGAATTTAGGAAAAACCATTACATAAGAAATAATCAATGTGTTTTTCTCTGGCTGAATCGTATAGGTAAGCCTTCCGATTTCTTCGCTTTCATTTTTAAGAGAAATAAAGCCTCCGTTTCCGTTTTTATGATTTTCAAAAGTTAAATTCATAATCTAAATTTTTATAAAAGTAAGAAATTTTAAAATTCGAACATCATATAATTGCATTTGATTAAATTTCCTTATAATTTAGCATTTCTGTAAATTATGAAAATTTCAAAATCACATCTTTTAGACGGAAAAACCATTTCCATTACAGGTTCGAAAAGCATCTCGAATCGATTGCTTATTTTGGGTAAATTATTCGGAGATTTAAAAATAGAAAACCTTTCAAATAGTCAAGATACTCAACTTTTACAAAAAGCACTCAACAAAGATTCCGAAATAGTAGATATCCATCACGCTGGAACTGCAATGCGTTTTTTGACATCATTTTACGCCATTCAAGAAGGTAGAAAAACCATTCTTACTGGTTCTGAAAGAATGAAGCAAAGACCCATAAAACCATTGGTTGATGCATTAAGAGAATTAGGCGCAGAAATTAATTATCTGGAAAATGAAGGTTTTCCGCCTCTAGAAATTCAAGGAAAAAAAATTGAGAAGAATTTCGTAAAAATCCCTGCTAATATTTCTTCACAGTTTATTACGTCATTATTATTGATAGGCACAAGTTTAGAAAACGGTTTAGAAATAGAATTACAAGGCGAAATTACCTCTCGTTCCTATATTAAAATGACACTTAAAATCTTAAAAGACATAGGAGTTGAAACACATTTTGAAGGAAATACTATAAAAATATTAAGTGCAGCGTCATCTTTATCGAATCAAAAATTAGATAGGCATTATCACTCTTCTAAGATTAAGCATTACACCGTAGAAAGCGATTGGAGTTCGGCTTCTTATTTTTATTCTTTGGTGGCGATTGGTAAGAAAAAAATGCATCTCAAGAGTTTTTATGCGCATTCATTGCAAGGAGATTCAGCTTTAAAAGAAATTTATTTGAAATTTTTCGGAGTAAATACCATTTCTGACGCGGGAGAAAATAAAATCACATTACTTCCAGATACTCATTTTCAATATCCAGAAAAATTCGTTTTGGATATGAATGATTGTCCAGATATTGCTCAAACCGTTTGTGTGACGTGTGTTGCGCTGAAATTGCCTTTTGAAATTTCAGGTTTAGGAACTTTGAAAGTGAAAGAAACAGATAGACTGGTTGCACTTCAAAATGAATTAGAAAAAATAGGTTGCAGAACAGAAATTACCGAACATTCCATCAAGTCTCTAGAGTTTTTTGAGCCGAAGAGTGAGATTTCTATTGCAACATACAATGACCACAGAATGGCGATGAGCTTTGCGCCGTTTGCTTTGGTGAAAGAATTAGATATACAAAATGAAGATGTGGTAGAAAAATCTTATCCAGAATTTTGGACGGATTTTTTTGAAATTACAGAGAAATCGTAATGACTTCTTAAATAAAATAATAGTCGATGACAATAATAATCACTGGAACTTCCACGGGAATTGGTTTTGCACTTGCTGAATATTTTGGCAAAAAAGGGCATAAAGTTTTTGGCTTAAGTCGAAAAAGCGTGGAAAGTCAATATTTTACTACTATTCCAACCGATATTACGGATAATGCACAAGTTCAATCTGCGATTTCAGAAATTCTAAAAACTGAAAGTAGAATAGATGTGCTCATCAACAATGCAGGAATGGGAATGGTAGGCGCTGTAGAAGATTCTACCAAAGAAGACATTCTGAAGTTATTCAACCTGAATTTAGTTGGGGCAGTGCAAATGATGAGTGCTGTAATGCCGAATATGCGTGAGCAAAAATTCGGTAAAATCATCAATGTATCGAGTATTGGTTCAGAAATGGGACTTCCGTTTCGTGGATTTTATTCGGCGTCTAAATCTGCGCTAGATAAAGTGGTAGAAGCTATGCGTTACGAAGTCTATCAATGGAATGTAGAGGTTTGCAGTTTGCATTTGGGTGATATAAAAACCAAAATCGCTGAGAATAGAGTGAAAACTCAAGTTTCAGAACCGTATAAAAATGTTTTTGATAAGGTGTATTCTTTGATGAATGCTCACGTTGACGAAGGAACGGAACCTTTGGAAGTAGCACTTTACATTGAAAAATTATTAGAAAAAAAATCTTGGAAAGCACATTACTATTTCGGGAAATTTGGACAGAAAATTGGCGTTCCTTTGAAATGGATTCTTCCGCAGAAAACCTATGAAAATCTGATGAAGAAGTATAATAAAATGGATTGATTTCAGGTGAAAATTGTGAATTGAAAGTTAAAAATTATTGAAGTTATTCTTAAAAATATTTTTTGTTCTGTTTTGCGTTTTTTATAATGCGCAACAGAAACAATTCATCTTAATTGATGTTCAAACCAAAAAAGAATTCATTAAAAAAGATTCTCTTTCCGCAGTTAAATTTCTAGATTCTTTGACTGAAAATAACTATTACTTTACCAAGATTTTAAATGTTGAAAAAGTAGAGAAAACGACCAAAATTGGTTTTGATAAAGGCAAGAATTTCAATGAAGCAAAAGTGCAGTTTTCACCAGAAACTGCTTTGTTTTTAAAATCAAAATCTGAGATTTTTACCAAAAATTTAGATTCTCTCAAACAAAATATCAACCAAAGATACATCAATGAAGGTTTTGCTTTTAACCGAGTGAAAACACAATTTTTAGGATTTGAAAATGATGTTCCAAAAGTTGAAATTTCTGTTTTCAAAGGTGATAAAAGAGTGATCAATGGTTTTGTTTTACAAGGATTTACCAAAGTTCCGAAACGCTTTGTGAAAAATTTAGAAAAAGAATTTGTAGGGAAGACTTATGATGATAGTAATCTGCTCAAAATCAATTCTCGGTTAGAAAATCATCCTTTTTTAATTTTAGAAAAAACTCCACAAACACTTTTCACGAAAGACTCTACGCAAATTTATCTTACTTTTCAGAAGAAAAAAGCCAATAATTTTGATGGAATTATCGGTTTTGGAAATAATGACAAGAAGAAATTCACTTTCACAGGAAGTATTAATCTTAATCTGAAGAATGTTTTTAATAGTTTTGAGACCATTTCTCTGTATTGGCAAAGAAATCAACAGAGCGGACAAAACTTCGATTTACAAACCGATATTCCATATCTTTTTGGTTCTAACATCGGTACGAATCTCAATATGAATATTTACCGTCAAGATTCTACTTTTGCCAACGTGAAATTTCGACCAGCGTTGTATTTTCATCTTTCACCAAAACAAAAAATTGGAGCGAGAGGAAATTTTGAAATTTCTTCAGTTTTAGATGATGCTTATACTTCTGGACAAGACTTTAGCAAAAAAGGAATTGGAGCTTTTTATGAATTTACAGAAACTTCGGAAGAACCGCTTTTTGTTTATAAAACCAAAATTATTAGTGAGGCAGATTTACTCAGTTCTTTTTACCAAAATTTAGATAAAACTTTTCAACAAACCCGTTATTTTCTCTTTGCAGAACGCAATTTTCACCTCAAAGGAAATCATTATTTCAATGTGAAAGCAGAATCTGCAATGCTGGATTCAGAGGGAGAAATCACTACTAATGAACTTTTCAGAATTGGTGGATATAATTCATTAAGAGGTTTTAATGAGCAATCACTTTTTACCGATTTTTATGCTTTCGGTGGAGTAGAATATCGTTATTTGGTGAGTAATCAAGCATTTTTTGATGTTTTTGGGCAATTGGCTAATGTGAGAAATTCTACACTCAAGACAACTTCTAAACTCTACAGTTTTGGACTTGGCTTTAATTTTCTATTACCAATTGGTTTAATGACTTTTCAGATTTCGAACGGACAGGAGTTTAACAATCCTTTCAAGTTCCAAGACACCAAAATTCATTGGGGAATCATCAGTAAGTTTTAAACTAACCCCAGAAAGTTTTCTCTAAATCGCTCTTTAATAAAGCGAATTTCTCCGAATGTTAAAATTTTTTAGAATCCTTGAGTTCTTCTAACAATTATTAACAGTTGGAAAAAAAGTTTAATAGAAGTTTAACTATAATTTTAGTTATCAACGTTTTATTTAGTCCGAAAAACAAAGTATTTTTGTTCCATATTTATGAAGCGAATTTTATTACTAAGCTGTTTGCTGTTTTTAACTACAATAAGCGCTCAAACTTTTTCTGGAACTCTTTTCATGCGAGATAAATCTTCTTTCTATCTCAACCAGATTTATGTTACCAATCTTAATGAACAAAGAACGTATCTTACTTCTTATACTGGAGAATTTAAAATTCCGGCAAAAATAGGAGATGTTATAAGATTTACGTCCATTGTTTCGGAAAGGAAAGATATTAAAATAACCCCTCAATTGCTTGAAAATCCTCGAAATTTAATCGAACTCGAAGTTGCTTATAGAGATATTCAAGAAGTGATTTTGAGTAGATTTAAACCTACAGGAAACCTTAGAAAAGATGTTCGCAGTTTAGATTCTAAGAAATCTTCTTTAGAAATTGCTAAAATAGTAGGATTGCCGGCTCCAAAAGGAGATGGAACACCACCAATAACGCCTGTTGCAAGTTTAGCGAATGGTGGTCTAAGCATCGGTTTAGAAAGTCTTTATGATGTAATTTCTGGGCAAGCTAAGAAAAAACAAAGGCTTCAAGAATACGAAAAAATGCAGATTGGTATTAAAAATATTAAAGCTTATTTAGGCGATGATTATTTTACCAGATTAAAAGTGCCTCTTCATTTGGTAGACAATTTTCTTCAGTTTGTTTATACTTCTGATAATTTGAAAATCTACATAGATGTGGCTAATTATGAGGCTGTAAAAGTCTCTATAGAAAAGTATTTGCCTATTTATCAAAAGAGATTGCGTAATTCTCATCTTCAAGAAATTTTTAACTAACTAATAGTTGTTAGTTAAAATTTTTAATAGAAAACATTTATCATTATGATTTTTATCGCTTTTTAACATATTTTTTATCTTCTGATATAAAAATAGTTATATATTTGTCTCCCTAATCGAAATATTTGTGGGGAAGAATAAGTTAGCAAGGTTTGAAGAAAATAGAAAACTTCCAAATGTAATACAGCCAAGTAGAGAGGATGCCTTAGGTGATTTTGAGCTTAAAGGTAAATGGAGAGAAAGGGTTTTTAAAAACAATAATCCTATTGTTCTAGAGCTTGGTTGTGGGAAAGGTGAGTATAGTGTAGGAATGGCAAAGGCTTTTCCTGAGAAAAATTTTATCGGAGTAGATATTAAAGGAGCAAGATTTTGGTTTGGAGCAAAAGAAGCTGTAGAAAAAGGTTTAAATAACGCGGCTTTTTTACGCACCCAAATAGAATTGATAGATTGCTTTTTTGATGAAAATGAAGTTGATGAAATCTGGATTACATTTCCAGACCCTCAGATTAAATACAGAAGAGGGAAGCATAGACTCACCCATCCAGATTTTTTAAATCGCTACAAAAAAATTCTGAAACCTTCCGCAATTATTCATTTGAAAACAGATTCTGAGTTTCTGCATGGTTATACTTTGGGAATTTTACAAGGATATGGCCACGAAATTCTAACCGCTCATCATGATATATATGGAGCGCCAGAATATGAACCAGATACTCTTTATCTGAGGGAAATAAAAACTTATTATGAGGAATTGTTTTCTGCTAAAGGCAAAACTATTACCTATATTAAGTTTAGGCTCTAAAAATCGAAATAAAAAGTATAAAAATGAAAAGAGTGATTGTTTTATTTGCGGCATTAAGTGTCGTAAATTTTTCGGCTCAAGAAAAAATGGAAAAAGAGCAGCCGATAGATAAAAGTCAAGTGACTACAAAAGAAGCGATTTCTTTATTAGAAAATAAATCTACTCAAGAGTCTGCAGAAATTAAGAAGGTAGTTATTAAACCTAAAACAGATAAAGAAGAAGAGGCTGCTTTTGAAGCTCTTATGAAATCTGAAAATGAGAAAAATAAGAAGGCTTTAACCGCACAAGTGCTGAATGAAATGCTAGGAAGTGATGAAGGAGACGCTTTAAGCCTTTTATTGGTGAAGAATGTGTCAGAATGCAATACGGTTCTGAAGGTGGTAGGGAAAACAAGTTATAATATTCCTATTCCTGCAAATGGTCAAAATGCAATTATGGTAGAAAAAGGAGTATATCAATTGACAGGTAAGGTTTGTGAATTACAGTATGAAACCCAAAAAGATTTGAATAAAAATCTTTTGGTAGCTATTAAAAGAATGGAAGATTAAAAAAAATATAATTAATAAAAAAACTCTCAAGAATTTCTTGAGAGTTTTTTTGTTGTATGATCTTCGAAAAATTATTCAGCGTCAAAGTCTTTATCTGCATCAGCAGTTACTTTTTCACCTTCTTTAGATTTTTCTTTATCAGCTTTTCTTTGAGATTGACCTTCTTTGATAGATTCTGATACTACAGAAAGAATCATGTCAATAGATTTAGAAGCATCATCGTTTCCTGGAATTACGAAGTCTACTTTTCTAGGATCTGAGTTAGTATCTACGATACCAAATACAGGAATACCTAATTTTTTAGCTTCAGTTACAGCGATGTGTTCTCTCATAATATCTACTACGAATACAGCAGAAGGAAGTCTAACCATGTCAGCGATAGAACCTAAGTTCTTCTCTAAGTTAGCTCTTTGTCTGTCTACTTGTAATCTTTCTTTTTTAGATAAAGTTTCGAATGTACCATCTTTCTTCATTTTATCGATAGCGTTCATTTTCTTAACCGCTTTTCTGATTGTAACGAAGTTAGTTAACATTCCACCTGGCCATCTTTCAGTGATGTAAGGCATGTTAAGTTCTGATGCATGTTTTGCTACTACTTCTTTAGCTTGTTTTTTAGTAGCCACGAAAAGAACTTTTTTACCTGCAGAAGTAATTTTTTCTAAAGCGTTGCAAGCTTCATCTAATTTCACTGCAGTTTTATGCAAATCGATAATGTGAATACCGTTTTTCTCCATGAAAATGTATGGAGCCATATTAGGATTCCACTTTCTAGTCATGTGACCAAAGTGTACGCCTGCTTCTAATAAGTTTTTAACTTGTGCTTTTGCCATTTTTTTAATTTTTGTTAGTTTACGTTCCGCTTTTAAGCAATCAACTTTACGTTGGATGGGAGTAAAGTTTGGGTGCTAAACATAACGGGCAATTTTTGTAATAATTTGTAAATAAACCGAGAAAAAAGATTAACGTTTTGAGAATTGGAATCTCTTTCTTGCTTTTTTCTGACCTGGTTTTTTTCTTTCTACCATTCTAGCGTCTCTAGTAAGAAGACCAGCTGGCTTAAGCGCTAATCTGTTTTCTTCATTAATTGCACATAGTGCTCTAGAAATCCCTAGTCTAATTGCTTCAGCTTGACCTGTAATTCCACCACCGAAAACGTTTACAGTAACATCGTACTGACCTACAGTTTCAGTTAATAAGAACGGTTGGTTTACTTTATATACTAACATGTCAGTACAGAAGTAAGTTTTTGCATCTTTACCATTTACAGTGATGTTACCAGTACCTGGTTTCACGTAAACTCTAGCTACAGAAGTTTTTCTTCTTCCAATCTTGTGAACTATAGACATAATTATTTAATTTCGTTAAGGTTAATAACTTTTGGTTGCTGTGCTTCGTGCTTATGCTCAGACCCAGCGTATACATACAAATTCTTGTAGATAACACTTCCTAATTTGTTTTTTGGTAACATTCCTTTTACAGATTTTTCTACCAATTTACAATTGTCTTTTTTGTGCACTTCTTCAGCAGTTAACGATTTTTGACCACCTGGATATCCAGTATGCCAAATGTATTCTTTGTCTGCCCACTTGTTGCCAGATAAAGCAACTTGTTCTGCATTCAAAACGATTACGTTATCACCACAGTCTACGTGTGGAGTGTAATTCGTTTTGTGCTTACCTCTCAAAATCTTTGCAACTTTAGAAGCTAATCTTCCTAATGGTTGCCCAGCTGCATCTACCACAACCCATTCTTTCTTAGCGGTAGCTTTGTTAGCTGATACGGTTTTGTAACTTAATGTATTCACTTATTATCGTTTACGATTAAACATAATTTTCCCCTAAAAAGGTGTGCAAAGGTATTAATTTTTTTTGGAATTGAAAAACTTTATCAAGATTTAAACGTAAATTTAACCTTAAAAAATTAATTTTCAATCTCTTAATGACTTGTTGTTTCTGAAACTTGCCAATAAATAATACCCCACAAATACTATAGAAAACTTAAAAACTGAAGGTAAAGCCTTTTCTAAATCAAAAATGAAAGCGCCAATCAGTACTAAAAAAATCATCGCGCCAAAAGAAATTCCTAATTTTTTAGGCAAAGAAATGACAGGATTGTCTAAATAAAAAGCCATTCCCCAAGCTAATCCGAAAGCAAAACTGTAAAAAAGTTCCAGCCATAATCCTCCACTTTCTAATAAGAAATGATTGATTAAAAAACTGATTAAGGTTCCTGCTATCGTATATGATAAAGCTCTCTTCATGTTTTAAAATTTTTACAAAAATACTTAATTTTTCAATTCTCGGGATTTTTCTATCTTTGAGACCTATCGAAAAGTTATTTATGGAAACCCAAAAATATCAACCTAACAACATGGTAAGAGTAGTTACAGCAGCCTCACTTTTTGACGGACATGACGCTGCTATTAACATTATGCGAAGAGTGATTCAAGGAACAGGATGCGAAGTTATTCACCTTGGTCATGATAAATCCGCAGAAGAAGTAGTAAACTGTGCTATTCAAGAAGATGCAAACGCTATTGCACTTACGTCTTATCAAGGCGGTCACAATGAATATTTTAAATACATTTATGATTTACTTCGTGAGAAAAACTCTCCTCAAATCAAAATTTTTGGTGGAGGTGGTGGAGTAATTCTTCCCGAGGAAATCAAAGATTTAATGGAATATGGAATAGACAGAATTTATTCTCCAGATGATGGTAGAGAAATGGGATTGCAAGGGATGATTGATGATTTGGTTCAGAAATCTGATTTTGCTACTGGCGAAAACATCACCGTTTCTGACATTGAAAAAATCAAATTTGAAGATGCTAAATCTATAGCTCAAGTGATTTCTGCAGTAGAAAATTTCTCAGATGAGAAGCCAGAATTGGTGTCAGCATTAAAAGAAAAAGCAAAACATTTCAATATTCCAATTATCGGAATTACAGGAACTGGAGGCGCTGGTAAATCTTCATTAACAGATGAATTGGTGCGTAGATTTTTAAGAGCAAACCCAAACAGAAAAATCGCAATTATTTCTGTAGACCCTTCTAAAAAGAAAACAGGAGGTGCGCTTTTAGGAGATAGAATCAGAATGAATTCTATTAATGATTCTAGAGTTTACATGCGTTCTATGGCTACTCGTGAAAACAATGTTTCGGTTTCGCCTTACATTCACTCTGCATTAGATGTTTTGAAAATTTCTAGTCCAGATATTATCATTTTAGAAACTTCGGGAATCGGTCAGTCTGGTTCAGAAATTACTGAAATTGCAGATGTTTCTATGTATGTAATGACGCCAGAATACGGTGCTTCTACTCAGTTAGAAAAAATTGACATGCTAGATTATGCAGATTTAATAGCATTAAATAAATCTGACAAAAGAGGAGCTTTAGATGCCATTCAAGCGGTGAGAAAACAGTTTCAGCGTAACCACCAACTGTGGGAAAAACCATTAGAAGAAATGCCAGTTTTTTCTACGAAGGCAAGTCAGTTTAACGATTGGGGTACTACCGCTTTGTACAATGCATTGATTGAAAAAGTAAACGCTAAATTCACTTCATTAGATTTAAAATCATACGAAGAACAAAACGTTTCGGAAGAATCTACCATTATTCCACCGAAAAGAGTTCGTTATCTTTCTGAAATCGTAGATAATAATAAAAATTACGACAAACAGGTTGAGGAACAAGCGCTAATCGCTAAAAAAATGTATCTCATCGATGGTGCTAAAGCGCTGA
The DNA here is from genome assembly GCA_964530915.1 of uncultured Cloacibacterium sp. GTDB lineage: Bacteria > Bacteroidota > Bacteroidia > Flavobacteriales > Weeksellaceae > Cloacibacterium. The sequence continues at coordinate 32,027 of CAZHCK010000023.1, forward strand.
TTACAGATGATGAACATACTACAGATAAACTTGAAAAAGTTTTCCTAAAAACTAAAAAAGAACTTTCGGAAGAAAACAGATTGTTTCTTCAAGGATGGCATCATTTCAAAGAAGAAATGCAACAAGATAGCTTCTCTTATTTGGTTCGTGGAAAAGAAATTAAGGTAGAAACCAAATATGAATCACTTTCTCATCTTAAAATTCCAAAAATTGCTTTGCCAAAATTCCAAGATTGGGGAGATTTAATTCGTTGGAAAGGTCAAGAAAATGTTCCAGGGGCGTTTCCTTACACTTCGGGAATTTATCCTTTCAAGAGAACAGGTGAAGATCCTACCAGAATGTTTGCTGGTGAAGGCGGTCCAGAACGTACCAACAGAAGATTTCACTATGTTTCTGCGGAAATGCCTGCGAAAAGACTTTCAACTGCTTTTGATTCTGTGACTTTATATGGTCAAGATCCTGCTTTTCCACCTGATATTTACGGGAAAATTGGAAATGCGGGAGTTTCTATCGCGACTTTAGATGATGCTAAAAAATTATATTCAGGTTTTGATTTAATCAATGCATTGACTTCAGTTTCGATGACGATTAATGGCCCTGCTCCAATGATTTTGGCATTTTTTATGAATGCAGCCATCGACCAAAACGTAGAAAAATATATCGAAGAAAACAATCTTTGGTCTAAAGTTGATGAAAAACTTAAAGCAAAATTTGATGATAAAGGCTTAAAAAGACCAGTTTATAATGGCAATCTGCCAGAGTCTAATAATGGTTTAGGTCTTAAATTGTTGGGTTTAACAGGTGACGAAATTGTAGATGCAGAAACGTATCAAAAGATAAAAGCGGAAACTATTGCAACTGTTCGTGGAACGGTTCAGGCAGATATTTTGAAGGAAGATCAAGCACAAAATACGTGTATTTTCTCTACGGAATTTGCTTTGAGATTAATGGGAGATGTTCAGGAATATTTCATTCAAAATAAAGTAAGAAATTTCTACTCGGTTTCTATTTCGGGTTATCATATTGCTGAAGCTGGTGCTAATCCAATTTCTCAGTTGGCATTTACATTGGCAAATGGTTTCACGTATGTGGAATATTATTTGAGCAGAGGAATGAATATCAATGATTTTGCACCGAATTTATCCTTCTTCTTCTCTAATGGAATCGACCCAGAATATGCTGTAATCGGTAGAATAGCGAGAAGAATTTGGGCAAAAGCCATGAAGCACAAATACGGTGCAGATGAAAGAAGCCAAATGTTGAAATACCACATTCAAACTTCTGGTCGTTCACTTCACGCACAAGAAATTGATTTTAACGATATCAGAACTACGCTTCAAGCATTGTACGCGATTTACGACAATTGTAACTCGCTGCATACCAATGCTTATGATGAAGCGATTACCACGCCAACTGAAGAATCAGTACGTAGAGCGATGGCGATTCAGTTGATTATCAACAAAGAATTAGGTTTAGCGAAAAATGAAAATCCATTGCAAGGTTCTTTTATTATCGAAGAATTGACGGATTTAGTAGAAGAGGCTGTTTATGCAGAATTTGACAGAATTACAGAACGTGGTGGAGTTCTAGGAGCTATGGAAACCATGTATCAACGTTCTAAAATTCAGGAGGAATCAATGCATTATGAATGGCTGAAACACACTGGAGAATATCCAATTATCGGCGTGAATACTTTCCTCGGAAAAGACGGTTCGCCTACAGTTTTACCAGGAGAAGTGATTCGTTCTACTGAAGAAGAAAAGCAATTGCAGATTCAGAATTTAGAGAACTTCCAGAAATCAAACGAAGATAAAACTCATGAATGGTTGCAGAGACTTCAATTGGCTGCCATCAATCAGAAAAACTTATTTGAAGTGATGATGGAAGCAGTAAAATATTGTTCACTCGGACAAATTACCAACGCACTTTTCGAAGTGGGCGGTAAATACCGAAGAAATATGTAATTTATATTAAAAGGCTGTTCTTTTGAACAGCCTTTTAATTTTATGAAATTTCTGAGATTAATTTTTTTGAAATTTCAACAAATTGTTTCAGAGGTATTTCGCCACTATAATCATTTTCAATCATGGATGTAATGTCAATTTCTGACCTAATTTTAGACTTATCTTTTATGTAAAAGGTTTTTGTAACCTTGTTAAGATGAAATGTAAATGATACCTCATCAAATAAATTACCTTCAATTTCTATTTGTTCAAAATCTTTATAATTCTTTATAT
>CAZHCK010000024.1:0-34198 GCA_964530915.1 uncultured Cloacibacterium sp.
CTTTTAACCTTGTAATTTGTACTTTAAACTTATGAAAATTATTCCTGCAATAGACATCATAGACGGAAAGTGTGTGAGACTTTCTAAAGGTGATTATAATACCAAAAAAATATACAACGTAAATCCTGTTGAAGTGGCCAAGGAATTTGAAGATTTCGGGATTCAGTATTTGCATTTGGTAGATTTAGACGGTGCAAAAGCCAAGAAAATCATCAATCAAAAAGTAATTGAAAATATCGCTAAAAATACCAATCTCATTATTGATTTCGGAGGTGGAATTCGTTCTGAAGAAGATTTGCAAAAAGCTTTTGATAGTGGTGCAAAAAAGTTAACTTTAGGAAGTATTGCTGTGGTAAACCCAGAAATGTGTTTGGCTTGGTTAGAGCAATTTGGTGCTGAAAAATTGATTTTGGGAGCAGATTGTTTGGATAAAAAAATCAAAACTTCAGGTTGGTTAGAAAATTCTGAAACAGATGTGGTAGATTTCATTAAAGAATATCAGAAGAAAGGCTTCAGAGAAGTAGTTTGTACCGATATTTCAAAAGACGGAATGCTACAAGGTCCATCCACAGCATTGTATCAAGAAATTATAGAAAATTCAACGATTGAACTCATTGCAAGTGGTGGAATTTCCAACATAGAAGATGTGCAAAAAATGAAAGAAATTGGTTGCGCTGGAACCATCATTGGAAAAGCCATTTATGAAGGACGAATTTCTCTTAAAGATTTACGATTGACGATGTCGGATTTTTGATTTGTGAAGATAAACAACTAAATTTAATTTTAAAAACTAATCATTATGAATTCATCAGAAATGAGAAATCGCACCAATAAGTTTTCTTTGGATATTTTAGAATTGTTAGAAATTTTACCCAATTCTAAAACTTTTAAATTAATTGAAAACCAGTTAGGAAGAGCAGCGTTGTCTGTTGGTGCGAATTATAGAGTAGTTTCTAGAGCAAAATCGAGCAATGATTTTATCAATAAACTCAAAATAGTGGAAGAAGAGTGTGATGAATGTACTTTTTTTCTTGAAATTTTGCTTGAAAAAACAGTTAATCATAAAGACTTAATTCAAAAGTTATTAAATGAAGCCAACGAAATTTTAGCCATTATTGTTGCATCAATCAAGTCTGCTAGAAATAATAAATCGTAAATCAAAAATCGTAAATCGTAAATCAAAAAGATGTTAAAGAAAAGAATCATTCCTTGTTTGGATATAAAAGACGGAAGAACGGTAAAAGGTGTTAATTTTGTGGGGTTGATTGATGCAGGAAATCCTGTGGAATTGGCAAAAAGATATGTAGATGAAGGTGCAGATGAATTGGTTTTTCTAGACATTACCGCAACTCACGAAAACCGTAAAACTTTGGTGCAATTGGTAGAGAAAATTGCTGAAGAAATCAATATTCCGTTTACTGTTGGTGGCGGAATTTCAGAAATTTCGGATGTTGACAATCTTTTGAAAGCGGGTGCAGATAAAATCAGCATCAATTCTTCGGCGGTTAAAAATCCTAATTTAATTAAAACTTTTGCAGATAAATTCGGGAGTCAATGTGTAGTTGTGGCGATAGATTCTAAACAATTTGGAGATGAAGATTACGTTTTTGTAAACGGCGGAAGAATAAAAACAGACTATAAAACCCACGATTGGGCGAAAAAAGTAGAAGAATTAGGAGCAGGCGAAATTTTGTTGACTTCCATGGATTTTGATGGAACCAAACAAGGTTTCGATGTGAGATTGCTCAATGAAATTTCACAAATCGTCAATATTCCCATTATCGCTTCTGGAGGAGCAGGAAAAATTGAAGATTTTACTGAAGTTTTTAATGAAACCAAAGCTACTGGAGCTTTAGCAGCAAGTATTTTCCACTTTGGAGAAATTAAAATAAATGATTTAAAACAAGTTTTAAAACAACAAAATATTGCCATAAGATGAATTTAGATTACGAAAAATCAGGAGGTTTAATTCCTGCAATTATACAAGACGAAACCACATTACAAGTGTTAATGCTCGGTTTTATGAATGAAGAAGCTCTAAAATTAACAGAAGAAACGGGGAAAGTTCACTTTTTTAGCAGAACCAAAGATAGAATTTGGTTAAAAGGTGAATCTTCTGAGAATTATTTATATGTAAAAAGCATCAAAAAAGACTGTGATGATGATACTTTATTGATTAAAGTAAAGCCTACGAATGTGGTTTGTCATACTGGTAATTTCAGTTGTTTTGGAGAAAAAGATACCAAAGGTTTTCTGTATGAATTAGAATCGATTATCAACCAAAGAATTGATGAAAATGTAGAAGGTTCATATACTTCAAAACTCTATCAAAGAGGCATTAATAAAGTGGCTCAAAAAGTAGGAGAGGAAGCAGTAGAATTGGTCATTGAGGCGAAAGATAATAATGGTGATTTGTTCAAAAACGAAGCAGCAGATTTATTATATCACTTTTTAATTTTATTGAAAGCTAAAAATTTCAAATTACAAGACATAGAAGAAGTTTTGAGAGGAAGACATTAATAAAAATATATCTTTTCTTACAAAAAATCTGTTGAAATATATTTACCTTTACTAAAAAAATTAATAATGGTAAAAAATTTAACTTTAGCGCTTTCATTATGTGGAATTGCTATTTTCTCTCAAACAGCAGAAAGTATTAACAGCAGTAGAGTTTCTCAACAAACTTATAATAGTCAGGTCTCAAATTATCAAAGAGAAAGAGCTTTGAGTCAAATGGAAGCTAGTGCTAAAGCAAGTAAATCTAGCGAAATTAAAGATTTAGATGAAAAATTTGAACTCAATTTTTTAAAAAAAGAGAGATTAGATTCTAAATTTAAAGTGCTTAATCAGAAAAAAATGGAATTACAATCCTTACTATTGTCTTCTAAAAATGATGCGGAGAAAGAAAAAGTAAATCGAAAATTACAAGAAATTGTAGTTGAATTAGATAAAAATCAACAGAAATTGAAAGAGAATCAAGTTGAACTCAAAATTTTACAAGAAAAGTATAATAGCTTGCTTGAAAAATAAAAAACAGAGCAATTTGCTCTGTTTTTTTATTTGATAGATTTGATGAAAGCTTCCGCTTTTTCTTTCCAATCTTTATTTTCTAAGAGAATTTTCACAAATGCAGTTCCTATAATTCCGCCTTGTGATTTTTCTGTAACTTGTTCAAAATCAGTTTTGTTTTTTATTCCGAAGCCAATCATTACAGGATTTTTCAGTTTGATGGAAGCCAATTTGTTTAAATATTCATCATTTTTAACCTTTTTGTTTTCGTTTCCTGTGGTGGATGAACTAGAAACAGCGTATAAAAATCCTGAACTCAAAGAATCTAAATATTGAATTCGTTCTTCCGAAGTTTCTGGGGTCACTAAAAAGGTGAAATTCAAGCCATATTTCTCTAAAATCGGTTGGTAATTCTTCTCAAATTCAATCGGAGGTAAATCTGGAATAATTAATCCTGAAACTCCGTAATTGGCACATTCTTCGCAGAATTTTTCGAATCCAAAACTTAAAACAGGATTAATGTAGCCCATCAAAATCACGGGAATTTTGATTTCATCTTTTACTGATTTCAGTTGAGAAAAAAGCTTAGCAATCGTCATTCCGTTAGACAGTGCCAGTTCGTGTGCACCTTGAATAACTGGACCATCTGCAACAGGATCAGAATAAGGCATTCCGATTTCCATCATATCTGCGCCAGAATTTTGGATGGTTTTCATGATTTCTGCAGTATCTTCCAAAGTGGGAATTCCCGCAGTAAAATATATATTTAATTTTTTCATTGTAATCTTTTTATTAGATGAATATTTCGCCTTTCAAATACGCTTTGCACTTTCCACCGATGAGAATTCTATTGTTCTTTAATTCACATTCTAAAACGCCACCACGTTTTGAAATTTGTTTAGCAGTAAGTTTAGTTTTACCCAATTTTTCTGCCCAAAAAGGAGTTAATGTTGTGTGAGCAGAACCTGTAACAGGATCTTCGTTTACACCGCAATTTGGTCCGAAAAATCTGGATACAAAATCGTAGCTTTCTGAAATCGAACTTACAATAACTCCTCTTGCATTAATTTTTGCAATTTCAGGAATGTTGGGTTCTATATTTTGAATTTGATGTTCGTTTTCAAAAATCAATAAATAATCAGTTTTTCCTTGATAAGCTTCAATAGGTTGATACGCAAAACATTTTTCGAAAATCGATAAGTCATCTACTTTTTGGAGTTGATCTACTGGAAAATCTAAGGTTAAAAAATCTCCGTTTTTAGTTACGGTAAGCGTTCCGCTGTTTCTAGAAAAGAAGTTGATTTTTTCTTCTGAAAATCCTTCATAATTCATCAATGTATAAGCGGATGCCAAAGTAGCGTGTCCACATAAATCTACTTCTACTTCTGGAGTAAACCACCTGATTTCATAGCCATTTTCTACAGGAACTGTGAAAGCGGTTTCTGCCAAGTTATTTTCGGCTGCTATTTTTTGCATTATATCTGCATCTAACCAATTCTCTAACGGACAAACCGCAGCAGGATTTCCGGAAAATAAAGCGTCTGCAAAAGCGTCTATTTGATATATTCTTTGGCTCATTTTAAAATTTTTTTGAAGAATGTTAACGATTTTCAGTTTCTAATTTTTTCAGATAGGTTTCCATGTCTTTGTCACCACGTCCGCTCAAACAAATGACTACCACATCATCTTTTTGAAAGTTTTTCTTTTTCAGAACGTGCAATGCGTGAGAGCTTTCCAAAGCAGGAATGATGCCTTCTAATCTAGTGAGTTCAAAAGCAGATTTTAGCGCTTCATCATCATTAATACTGAAAAATTCTGCACGATTATTTTTAAACAAATTTGCATGAAAAGGTCCAATTCCTGGATAATCCAATCCTGCAGAAATAGAATGCGGCTCTATTACTTGTCCGTCTTCAGTTTGCATCACAATGCTTTTGCTGCCGTGCAAAACGCCTGTAGTTCCCAAGAAAGTAGTTGCGGCAGATTTCCCAGAATTTACACCAAAACCACCCGCTTCTGCTGCGATAATTTTCACACTTGGTTCATCTACAAAATGGTAGAAAGTTCCTGCAGCATTACTTCCGCCACCAACACAAGCGATGACGTAATCAGGATTTTCTCTACCAGTTTTTTCTTTTAATTGCCATTTAATTTCCTCAGAAATCACACTTTGAAATCTCGCGACCAAATCTGGAAAAGGATGCGGACCAACCACGCTTCCGATGATGTAATGGGTAGTTGTAGCGTTGTTAATCCAGTCTCTTAATGCTTCATTTACAGCATCTTTCAAAGTTTTAGAGCCTGAAGTGGCAGGAACAACTTTTGCACCGAGCATTTTCATTCTGGCAACGTTTGGAGCTTGTCTTGCAATGTCAACTTCGCCCATGTAAACGATGCATTCCAAATTCATCAATGCGCAAGCTGTCGCCGTTGCAACACCGTGTTGACCAGCGCCTGTTTCGGCAATAATTCTCTTTTTTCCTAGCTTTTTGGCAAGTAAAACTTGTCCGAGAGCGTTATTGATTTTATGGGCGCCTGTATGGTTTAAATCTTCACGTTTCAAGTAAACGTTTGTACAATATTTTTCGCTTAAATTTTTAGCAAAATAAAGTGGAGTAGCTCTGCCAACGTAATCTTTCAATAAATCGTTAAGTTCTTTTTTAAACTCTTCAGATTCTATAATTTCTATATAATTTTGTTGAAGTTCTTCCACATTTGGATAGAGCATTTCGGGAACAAAAGCGCCTCCAAATTCTCCATAATATCCGTTTTCATCGGGATTTCTATATGTTGTCATTTCAGTAATGATTTAAATGTTTTTATTTTTTCTAGGTCTTTAATTCCAGGTTCTGTTTCAAATTTTGAGTTGATGTCTAAAACTAAAGGTTTTTGATTTAAAATTTTTAAATTTTCTAGGTTTTCTGGTGAAATTCCGCCACTTAAAAAATAGAGTTTTGGGATTTCTATTTCGTTGAGAATTTGCCAATCAAAGGTTTTTCCTGTTCCACCAAAGGCTTTACTGTTTGTGTCGAAAAGAAAATAATCTACCAAAGAATTTAAAATTGAAAATTTAAAATTGAAAGTTTCTCCAACTCTGAAAACTTTGATGAGTTTTACTTCTTTATTTACACTTTTTTTTAATTCTATGATAAAGTTTTCATCTTCATCACCATGTAATTGTATGAAATTCAAATTGGTTTTTTCTGTAATTTTTGCAATTTTTTCAATCGATTCATTCACAAAAACACCTACTTTTCCTTGATGATCAATTTCTGAAATCTCTTCTAAAGTCAAATGATTTAAAACAAATCTCGGAGATTTTTCATAAAAAATAAAGCCTAAAAAATCGGTGTTCAAAGAAATTAATTCTTGAATTTGAGCAAGTTGTGTTAAACCGCAAACTTTTAATTTCAAATTTTCTGTTGGCTTCATTTTAAATATGTTTAGAAAATTCTTCAAACGTTTTTCCAAGATTTTCGGTTTTCATAAAATATTCTCCCATCAAGAAAGCATCAAATCCTTTTTCTTTCAAAAATTTAAAATCTTCCACATTGTAAATTCCACTTTCGGCAACAGATAAAGTTCCTTTTGGAAGCAAATTTTTCAGATTGACAGAATGTTGTAAATCTACCTTGAAATCTTTCAAATTTCGGTTGTTAATGCCCACCAAATCAATATTTGGATTGAAATGTTCTAATTCTTCTTCGGTGTGAATTTCCAGTAAAACTTCCAAATTCAATTCGTGAGCTAAAGCGGTAAATTCCTGAACTTGAGTTGGCGAAAGACACGCTGCAATCAATAAAATAACATCAGCTCCGATTGATTTTGCTTCGTAGAATTGATATTCATCAACCATAAAATCTTTTCTCAAAATCGGGATGTTTACAGAATTTCTCACACTCAAAATATCTTCAAAACTGCCTCCGAAAAAATCTTTATCTGTCAAAATCGAGATTCCACTTGCACCAAATTTTTCGTATTTGGTAACGACTTCCAAAGGCGAAATTTTATCATTAATAATTCCTTTGCTTGGCGATTGTCTCTTGAATTCAGCAATAATTCCGTTTCTGGCTTTTACCGATTCTTTCAAAGAAAAAGTTTCTCTTCCAAAATATTCCGAATTTTTCAGTTCTTCAACAGAAATTTTACTTTTAGAGAAAGCAATTTCTTCCTTTTTTCGAGCTACTATTTTATCTAAAATATTCATTTTAAAGTTGCATTTTATTTACAATTTGAACTTAAATTGTAATGAGTTTATTTAAACATTCTAGTGCTTTTCCACTTTCTAAACTCTCTTTGGCAGCTGCTAAGCTTATTTCATAATTTTCATATTTTCCTGTGTTTTGAAGTGCTTTTGCAGCATTTGCAAGAACTACAGCATTTTGTTCGTAAGTTCCTTTTCCTTCCAAGACATTTTTGAAAATTTGTGCAGCTTCTTCCTTAGTATTTCCACCGAAAATGGTTTCTGCTTCTATATTTTTGAATCCTAATTCTTCAGCTGAAAAAATTTCTTCACCTTTTTTGTTGAAAATTTTAGAATCGCCTGTCAAAGAAATCTCGTCATAACCGTCTAAAGCATGAACCAACATGAAATCTTCATTGTTTTTTTGCAAAATATATTGATACAATCTTGCAATTTCTAAACTGTAAACGCCAATCATAGAAAATTTAGGTTTTGCAGGATTTACCAATGGTCCTAAAAGATTAAAAAACGTTCTCAAGCCAAGACCTTTTCTCAAAGGAGCAACGGTTTTTAAGGCGGGGTGAAAAAGCGGAGCGTGAAGAAAACAAATGTTGGCTTTTTCTAAATCTTTCTTTAAATCTTCCTGATTATCTTTGAACTGATAGCCCAATTCTTCTAAAACGTTAGAAGCTCCAGAAATAGTAGAAGCTCCATAATTCCCTTGTTTGGCTACTTTTTGTCCTGTTCCGGCCACAATAAAACTTGCCAAAGTTGAAATATTGAAGGTGTTTTTTCCATCGCCGCCAGTTCCTACAATGTCAACTAAATCGTCTGTTCCTAAATCAATAGGTTTTGCCAACTGTAAAAGCGCTTCACGAAATCCTTGCATTTCTTCCAGCGTAATGCTGCGCATCATAAAAACAGTGATAAAGGCAGAAACTTCTGTTTCGTTGAATTTATTTTGTGCAATTTCAATCATAATAGCCTTTGCTTCGGCTTTGGTCAAAGTTTGATGATTGAAAAGGTATTGTAAAATTTGTTTCATTTTAATTTTTCAAAAAATTGATTAAAATTTCTCTTCCTTTTGGAGTCAGAATACTTTCAGGATGATATTGCACAGCGTGAACATCGTATTCTTTGTGTTTTAGGCTCATAATCATTCCAGAATCATCTACAGAGGTAATTTCTAATTCTTCAGGGAAATCGTTAGGATTTACAGCCCAAGAATGATAACGTCCCACTTCTAAGACTTCAGGTAAATTTTCTAAAATTTTGTGAGGTTTTACCTGTTTGGCTTCGGTGGCAACACCGTGGTAGATTTCTGAAAGATTAATGAGACTTCCGCCAAAAGCTTCTGCAATCGCTTGTTGTCCCAAACAAACACCAAAAATTGATTTAGTAGGTGCATATTTTTTAATCACGTCTAATAAAATACCTGCTTCCTCAGGAATTCCAGGACCTGGAGAAAGAATGATTTTATCATATTTATTGATGTCTTCTAAAGGAATTTCATCATTTCTATACACTTCTACTTTTTCGCCTAAAATTTGTTCTAGAATTTGAACGAGATTGTAGGTAAAACTATCATAATTATCGAAAACTAAAACTTTCATAATTTTTCTGCTTTTTTAACTGCCATTTTCAAGGCGTTTAATTTGTTATTCACTTCTTGTAACTCATTTTCTGCGGAAGATTTGGCTACAATTCCAGCTCCAGCCTGATAGAAAAGCGTATTATTTTTGCTTAAAAATGTTCTAATCATTATGGCTTGGTTACAGCTACCATCAAAACCTACAAAGCCAATACAACCGCCATAATAACCGCGAGAAGTTTTTTCATAAGCATCGATGAGTTCAAGAGCTTTATATTTTGGAGCGCCACTTAATGTTCCCTGCGGAAAAGTAGTCGCAATCATTTCAAATGGATTGGTTTTTTCGTCTAATTCTGCAGTGACTTCTGAAACCATGTGAATCACGTGAGAAAATAACTGAATTTCTTTCAGTTTAGAAACCGTCACATTTTTGCCTAATTTGCTTAAATCGTTTCTCGCCAAATCTACCAACATGGTGTGTTCAGCATTTTCTTTTGGGTCTTTTTTTAAGGTTTCTACCGATTTTAAATCTTTTTCAGTGTCACCAGTTCTTCGAAAAGTTCCTGCAATTGGGTGAATTACGGCTTTATGATTTTGAATAATCAACTGACTTTCTGGACTTGAACCCATTAATTTGTAATCGCCATAATCAAAGAAAAATAGATACGGAGAAGGATTGATGTTTCGTAAAGCTCTGTAAACATTGAACTCGTCTCCTCTGAATTTTTGCTCAAATCTTCTGCTTAAAACCAACTGGAAAACATCTCCACGGAAACAGTGTTTCTTCGCCAATTCTACCAAATCTCTGTATTCTTCATCAGTGAGATTAGTGGTTTCTTCGACTATTTTTTCAAAAGGGTAGAGTGCAACGTCTTTATTTTGAATGATACTTTCAATTTCTGAAAGATCAGATTTTAAACCATCAATTTTATTTTCGATGAGAAACATTTCATCATTAAAATGATTAATAGCAATCACATATTGATAGAATCTGTAACGTAAAATTGGGATTTCTACTTCCTTGCTTTGAGGTTTGAATTGGATGGTTTCAAAAAACTGAACGGCATCAAAACTGGTGTAACCAAATAAACCTTGAGCCATTTTTTCAACTGGATTTTTAACTTTTTCACAGTCAAAACTTTTGGAAAAATTTTCTAAATATTCAGTGATGTTGAAATTTTCTGGAATTTGATATTTTTCTGGAGCGGTTAATGGAAATTTCACTTCCATTTCCAGTAGATTTTTAATTTCTACTCCTGCAATTGCATTGATAGCGATGTAAGAAAAACTGTTGTTATTTACATTGTGGTCGGCACTTTCCAGTAGGATGGTATCTCTGAATTTGTCTCTGAGTTTCAGATAAATTCCCATCGCTGTATGAAGGTCTCCCATCAATGATTTAGAGGTGGTTTTGATTCTAAGTTTTGAGTTTTGCATATATTTTAAGAGATATTTTTAAAAAGTTTTTAAACAAAAAAAAGACTTCAACGGTATAATCGCTGAAGTCTTCTCATGAAATGAATTTTATTTTAGTATAGATTCAAAGCATAGCAGTATTACCTTAGACTCAGCGTAGAGTATAAGTGCCACCACCAATTTTTGTTGCTATTCATTTTCATTGGGACAAATTTATAAAAGTTTTTGAAATAAAAAAATCCTAAACTAAAAAAGTTTAGGATTTATTATTGATAACAAATTTGTTTTACATTATTTTACTTGATCTACAACAGCTTTGAAAGCTTCTGGATGGTTCATTGCAAGGTCTGCAAGAACTTTTCTGTTTAGCTCGATGTTGTTCTTTTTAAGAGCTCCCATAAATTGAGAGTAAGACATTCCGTGCTCTCTAGTTCCAGCGTTAATTCTGGTAATCCAAAGGCCTCTGAAGCTTCTTTTCTTCTCTTTTCTACCGCGGTAAGCATATTGCATTGCTTTTTCTACGGCATTTTTAGCGACAGTCCAAACATTTTTTCTTCTACCGAAAAAACCTTTAGCCTGCTTTAAAACTTTTTTTCTGCGCGCTCTAGACGCTACAGCGTTTACTGATCTTGGCATAATTTAAATTTTTTGTTTTTTTGAAAAGGGCGGAACTGCGTTTAAAGTTCTCTTATAGGCACCGTTTCAGGGTTAACTTTTAATGAATTTTTTAGGAATTCTTATAAACCGAATATTGATTTATAAAAACTACTTAATTGCTAATTGGCGAAGAACGCTTTTTTCATCCACAGTAGCAACGTAAGAAGTTTGCGTAAGATTTCTCTTTTGCTTCGTTTCTTTTTTAGTTAAGATGTGGCTTTTGTAAGCATTTTTTCTTTTGATCTTACCTGTACCAGTAAGAGCAAAACGCTTTTTAGCACCTGATTTCGTTTTTAATTTTGGCATTGTTTTGCTTTTTATGTATTTGTTATCAATGAGTTTGCAAAATTATAAAAATTTATAATACTCTGCAATACTATAATCAAGAGATTTCAGAGGAGAAATCCCTTGATGTGAAATTATTATTATAAAAGATTATTTTGCCGCTTTTTTAGGGCTCATCATCATAATCATTCTCTTACCTTCTAGTTTAGGCATTTGGTCTACTTTTCCTACGTGTTCCAGCTCTTGAGCGAGTCTTAGGAGTAAGATTTCACCTTGGTCTTTGAAGATAATAGAACGTCCTTTGAAGAAAACATAAGTTTTCAATTTAGAGCCTTCTTCTAAAAATTTCTCGGCATGTTTTTTCTTGAACTCGAAATCATGATCGTCTGTTTGAGGTCCGAATCTGATTTCTTTAACTACAACTTTTACTTGCTTAGCCTTGAGTTCTTTTTGTTTCTTCTTTTGTTCGTAAAGAAATTTTTTGTATTCAAGAACTCTACAGATATAAGGTTCTGCTTTATCTGAAATAACGACTAAATCAAGATCTTGTTCCTGAGCAATTGCAATAGCTCTTGCTAAAGGATACACTCCTGGTTCTACATTATCTCCTACTAAACGAACTTCCTTTGCACGGATTTTTTCGTTAATTTGATGTAAGTCTTCTTGTACAGGGCGACGCATTGGTCCTCTTCCTCTGTTGTTAAATTTCTGTGCTATAGTTGTATAATTTTAAAGTTAATTCTTTTTAAAAATTTTAAATTATAGATTTTGAATTTTAAATTAAAACAAAATTCTTCTATAATTAAATCTAAAATTTCTTAGATTTTTGCTGCTTCTTTGAAATAGGTTACGAAATCTTCTAATTTCATCACTCCTAAATCGCCTTCTCCACGTCTTCTTACAGAAATGGTGCCGTTCTGTTCTTCATTTTCTCCTACGACTAACATAAACGGAATTTTCTTCAATTCTGCATCACGAATTTTTTTACCTGTTTTTTCGTTTCTGTCGTCAATTAATCCGCTAATATCGTGATTTTCTAATAATTGTGAAACTTTTTTAGCATAATCTACATATTTTTCAGAAATAGGTAAAATGATAAATTGGTCTGGACTTAACCAAAGAGGGAAGTCTCCTGCAGTGTTTTCTAGTAAAATGGCAATGAAACGTTCCATAGAACCAAAAGGTGCTCTGTGAATCATTACTGGTCTGTGTTTTTCATTGTCATTACCAGTGTACCAAAGATCAAATCTCTCAGGTAAATTGTAATCTACCTGAATGGTTCCTAATTGCCAACTTCTGCCTAAAGCATCTTTTACCATGAAGTCTAATTTAGGACCGTAGAAAGCTGCTTCTCCGTATTCTACGATGGTTTTAAGACCTTTATTTTGAGCAGCAGTGATAATTGCAGTTTCTGCTTTTTCCCAATTTTCTTCTGAACCGATATATTTTGATCTGTTTTCTTTGTCTCTAAGTGAAACTTGAGTCACAAAATCTTCGAATCCTAAGCTTCTGAAAACGTAAAGAACCAAGTCGATTACCGCTTCAAATTCGGTTAATAATTGGTCTGGTGTACAGAATAAGTGTGCGTCATCTTGAGTGAAACCTCTTACTCTGGTTAAACCGTGTAGTTCACCAGATTGCTCGTATCTGTAAACCGTTCCGAATTCTGCATATCTCTTAGGTAAATCTTTATAAGACCATTGAGAAGTTTTATAAATCTCGCAGTGATGCGGACAGTTCATTGGTTTTAAGAAAAATTCTTCACCTTCATTTGGAGTTTTAATCGATTGGAAAGAATCTGCGCCGTATTTCTCATAGTGACCAGAAGTTTTGTATAATTCAATATTTCCAATATGAGGAGTCATTACAAATTCATAACCACCTTTTTTCTGTGCTTCTGAAAGGAAATTTTCTAATTTTTTTCTTAGTGCAGTTCCTTTTGGCAACCAAAGTGGTAAACCAGCACCTACTTTTTCAGAAAATGCGAAGATTCCTAGTTCTTTTCCTAGTTTTCTGTGGTCTCTTCTTTTTGCTTCTTCTAATCTTTCTAGATATTCTGTCAATTCTTTTTGTTTAGGGAAAGAAATTCCGTAAACTCTAGTTAATTGCTTGTTTTTTTCGTCTCCTCTCCAATATGCTCCTGCTGCATTAAGAATTTTCACAGCTTTTACGATTCCTGTACTTGGAATATGACCACCTCTACAAAGGTCTGTGAAGTTATCATGCGTACAGAAAGTGATTTCGCCGTCTTGTAAATTTTCGATTAATTCAGTTTTGTAAGGATTGTCTGCATATTCTTTCAGTGCATCAACTTTTGAAACCGAATAAAGATTGAAAGTCGCATCTTTTTTAGCGTTTTCGAGCATTTTTTTCTCGATTTTTTCAAAATCTTTTTCAGAAAGTGATTCATCACCGAAATCTACATCATAATAAAACCCATTTTCAATCGCAGGACCAATGGTTAATTTAGCATTTGGATAAAAATCTAAAATAGATTGAGCCAAAATGTGTGCTGAAGAATGCCAAAAAGCTTTCTTCCCTAAATCATCATTCCAGGTAAGCAACGTAAGCGTAGCATCTTCTGTAATTGGCGTCGTGACTTCTACTTGTTTGCCGTTTACCACAGCAGAAATAGTGTTTCTAGCCAAACCTTCAGAGATAGATTTTGCAACTTCTAGAGGTGTAACTACACCTTCAAACTCACGAATGCTTCCGTCTGGAAGAGTAATTTTAATCATTTTGGAATCCTAATTTTAATAATGTGCAAAAATAAGGATTTTTTTTGATGTTTCTTAAATTCAAAGCTAATATTAGAACTTAAAATAGAAAACCGAAGAAATTACTCTTCGGTTTTATTTTGTTCGGTATTGTCTGTTCTGCCATCTTTGTGAAGTTTAGAAGTTTTTTTGACTTGCTTTTCTTCAATTTTAGAAGCGCCTTCTAATCTTGGAGTTTGGGGCAGATTAGGAAAATCTTGATTTTGTTTAGCGTTTTGCGCGTTATTTTCTGCTGTGTTTTTTCTTTTATCTTTTTCCATGATTTTTGAATTTTTAAGTTATTCAAAATTCTGGAAAATTCTAAGGAAATGTGTTATACAATATTGCAAAAAGTTTTTAGAATTTAGATAAATCAAAACTTTGCGTTTCGTCTACTATTTCATAATTCAATGCTTTAGCTAAAACGAAAATTTCATTCAGATTCGTCATCAATTGTTTTCTGCCTTCTGTTCTCAATTTATTTTGGTCAACGGTTTTTTCGGCGTTTTTTCTTGCGTTATTGGTAATTCTTTTGAAATCTTCTTCGGAGAAACGGTCGAAAAATGAATCGTCAAGCGAAGTGATTTCTGCATCAGTAAAAATCTTGATGTCAGCATTTGGGATTTCTTTGATAATCATTTTTTTATCGACAGAATCTACCTCGATTTTCATTTTTTTCAAATCATAAGTTACCTGCGCTTTTGCTTTGGTGAAAATCACGATTTCTTTTTCGCTAGAAGGTAAACCTTTGATTCCAAAAAGTTGATTGGTGATTTTGGTTTTTTGCAAGTTTGAAAAATCTTGTTCTATCACCACCATTTTATTCATTTTAGAAATTTGGTTGGTGAGCACATAGTAATCCGTAGAAACTTGGTCATCATTTTTGCCAATATTTCTAAAAAAATAAACGAGCAATAAAGTAAGGATTACACCTAAGGTAAAACCAATGATTTGTTTAATATAATTCATTATTTTTTGATAATGTTCAATAAATCTTTTTCAATAAAACCAGTTTCTGGTTCTTCGGTTATTCTACCAATTTCTTTGCCATATTTTTCTACGATTATGGTAGGAACGTGCGTAATGTTATATTTTACTTCTTCACCATCTGGAGCTTGTTTCTGTCTGTTTACACCAATGATTTGGAGTTTGCCTTCAGGGAATTTGGTTTCTTCTAAAATTTTCATCAATCTTGGGAAATTTCTTTTGCTGTCTCCGCACCAAGTTCCTAGAAATACAATGATATTATATGAATTGATTTTTTCTTTCTTTAAACCTTCAAGAGCGGTTTTGTCGATAGGATAGATGGTGTAATTTTCGTCATACCAAGCTTTATAAGGTTCTTTTTGAAATTGGTCTAAAGATTGGCTTCCTAGAAGCATTTTTCCGTATTCTGGAGTGTCAATTTCTCTATTGATGATTACTTTTTGAGCGCAAGAATTAAGTGCCATACCTAAAATAATTAATGTGATTATTTTTTTCATTTTTTTTCAAAATTTTGTGTTTATTTTTCTAATATACTTTTGAGATTTGCACTAGAATAGTACTTGTTTTTTAAAACTTTATTGTCTGAAACTCTGTGTACATTATATTTATCTCCAGACATTTCGTAATAAGCTTCTTCTCCTCTTGAAGTGTAATATTCTACGGTTTCTTGGGCTTGTTCTTCTGTATCACAAGCTTTTGACATGTTAGAACGCTGTACTTCATTAAACAAATCTACAAATTTTTCGCCTAAACCAAATTCAAGAACCGCGCCAGAAAGTACATATTGTAAATCACAAAGTGCATCTGCAATTTCTACGATGTCTTGGTCTTCAATGGCTTGTTTCAGTTCGTTTAATTCTTCCTGAAGTAAAGCAATTCTTAGATTGCATCTTTCTGCAGAAGGAATCTGTGGATTCTCTAAAATAGGTGCATTAAAAGTTCTGTGAAATTCTGCAACTTGGTTTAAACTGTCTATTTTTTCCATTTAATTAATTTGAAGTTGAATTTTGACAAAAATATAATTTAATAATTGATAAATAAAAAAAGGCAACTAAATTTTAGTTGCCTTTATAATTAAATTTAATGAATGATTTTATTCCTTGATGAAAATCTTAGAAACTTGGTCTATTTTTAGGATATAATTACCTTTAGGAAGACTATTTACATGAATGGTGTCATTCATAAGTTTTCCTTTTTGAACTAATTTTCCAGAGAAATCAATGATTTCGTAGTTAGAGTTGTTTTTTACGTTTTTCACCATCATTACATCTCCTTTTACAGGATTTGGAAGAATCACTACATCTGTAGGATTTAATGTAGTGTCTTTCACTCCAAGAGCACTTGCAGGATTTACAATTCCTAGATTATCACAATTAGTAACTGTAGTTGTAATTGCAAAAACGTCCCATTCTGATGGAGTATATACTGTATTTGGAATTATAACTTTTCTTCTTAAATTAGTATCTTTTGCAAAATTAGAAGTTCCGTTAAATGTACCTACAACATCTATTAAAGTTCCATTTTTAAATAAAGCAACTGGGTCATTACCATTAAAATCTATTGGAGCACCTACAACACTTTGTGCTGTAAAAGTACAAGAAGATAATGATGTTAAAGAATTTTTAAGTAAAAAAGTAGACTTAGGATTTATGGTTCCTGATAAAGCGAACTCAAAACTCCAAGCTCCAGATCCATTAGATTGCTTTTTGATAGAATATCCACTTAAAGAAATTGCAGAAAGGGTAGGATTGGTAATTTCTAGTACCTTATTGTTACCTGTACCTTCGTAATATTCTGAAATGTAAAGTTCTGTAGCAGCAGGAGCAGCTAAAGTGGTTACAGAAACTGCATTGCTTATAGGAGAAAGGTTTCCTGCATAATCTTTTGCTTTTACCGTAAAAATATAAGTAGTAGATGCGGTAAGTCCCGTTACTGTATAAGGAGAGTTATTTACTGTAGCTATTAACACTCCGTCTTTGTAGATTTCATAAGAAGTTACACCAATATTATCTGTAGCACCTGAGAAAGATAATGAAGTAGAAATATTTGTTGTTCCATTAGCTGAAAGCGTAGGAGCAGTAGGAGCAATAGTATCTGGAGCCAATGTTGTAACTGTTACAGCATTACTACTTACAGAAATATTGTTAGAATTATCTTTTGCTTTTACTGTGAAAACATAGCTTCTAGAAGCGGATAATCCGGTTACTGTGTAAGGAGAAGTGGTAGAATTTGCTATTAGAACTCCATCTTTGTAAATGTCATAACTTGCCACTGCTACGTTGTCAGTAGCTCCACTCCAAGATAATGTAGTCTTAGTAGAAGTTGTATTATTTGCGGATAATGAAGGAGCTGTAGGAACTTCAGTGTCTGGTGCAGTAATGGAAAAGTTAGCAGTGTTTACATTGAAGAAAACATTTCCAGATGCTTTTACCATAAATCTACAAGTATTGCTTGTAACATTAGGAATGGTAACACTTTGTGCCCCATCATTAGAAGTTCCAGTAATCAAAGTAGACCATGTGTTTCCTCCATCCGTAGAGATTAATATATCTACATTTGGAGCAAGCGTATTCGTGTTGGCTACATTCCAAGTTACATTTTGACTTGAACCTTGAGGATAAGAAATTCCTGCAGCGTTCTGTGAGGTTACAGTTAAAGGACCATAACTAGAACTTACAGTGACTACCATATCATCATAAGCATTTCCTCCGCCATTAGCTTTATTATCTCTCGCTGTAAATCTAAATTTTAAAGTTCTGCTTACAGATGGTAAAACTTCTACATTAAGTTCTAATCCTGCTGTTGTAGTTGCACCATTAAGAACGGAACTCATTTTAGGGAAATATCTAACAGGAGATGTTGTAGGACTGTAAGATCTAAAAGCAGGACCAGTAGTTTTGGTTGCCGAAGGGTCAGAAACAGTAGAATTTTGAACATCCATCTGTTCCCATGTGTATGTTAGTGCATCTCCGTTTGAGTCAGAAGCACTACCAGTTAGCATAAAAGGAGTACTTTTTGGAATGGTAAAATCAGCTCCAGCATTTGCTGTAGGAGCGTTATTTCCAGTAGGAGTATTTACTGAGCAGTTTCCACTTGTACTTTTTATATATTCTGTAATTTGTTGAATAGATACTGCATGAAAATAAGGATCTGAATGAGCTTGTACATCTTCTGTAGTGATACCTGCGTATCCCATAATTGTAGAACCACTTCCCGGTTCTACTTGAGCAATAGTGTATTCTTCAGAATCTGTAAAAGTGTGGTTTCCTCCAAATTGATGACCTATTTCGTGCGCTACATAATCTATATCGAAACTGTCACCAGAAGGTACATTATCTGCTGGTGAAGTATATCCTTGACCTTTATACCAATACCATTGTTCAGTAGCATCATAAGTAGTGCTGTTATTACAAACGCAACCAATGCATCCTGCGTTTCCACCACCACCACTAGCTCCGAATAAGTGACCAATATCGAATTTACTGTCACCAATTCCGTAAGTGGTACCATGTAAAACATTCATTAATTCTGTGTTCCAAGCGCCATCTGCTCCAGTAGTTGCATTAGAGTAAGGATCTGTAGATGCAGAAGTAAATATAATGTTTTCTTGTTCTGGAATAAGAACTAATCTTATCGCAAAATCATTTTCGAAAACACCATTAACTCTGGTCATGGTATTATTCATTGCTGCAAGTGCAAGAGCTTTAGTTCCACCAAAATATTGGGTATATTCTCCAGTACAAGATAAAGCTAAGCGATAAGTTCTCAATAAGCCATCATCTGCACTTAAGATTCTTCCCATATTTAGCCCATCGGTAGAGCTTTTTGCAGAAGTAGCGCATTCAAATTTATTTTTTGAAATTCCTTTGTCTGATTTTTTATATACTACATAAGTAGAATTGTTATTATCATAAGGTTCTACAAAAACAGCTTCCTTGCCAAGTCTTAACTGCATAGACGAAAGTCCAAGAGGAGAAATGCTGAAGTAAATTTTTGCAGATTTTCCATCAATGCTTTCACCATAATAGGTTGCGATTTCTGGATGTGCAGCTTCTAATTCTGGTGAGAAGTTAGAAGTTTTATAAATGCTGAAATTTTGAAATTCACTTTCAGAAATGGGAAACGAAACGGTAACCGCAGATTTTGAAAGTTTGGTTGTTTTTCTAGGGGATTCCGAAATAATTTGTTTCAGTTTATCTACGTCTAGATTAAACAGAGTGGGTGTGCTAATTGCTCTTTTGTTTGCCTTAATTTCTTTGTTGTTTAGATTCTTTGCGGGTGTCCACAAGTTGTCTTTTTGTCCAAAAATTAAAGTAAAGCAAAGAAGAGCAAAAAGAGATAGTAGTGTCTTCTTCATAGTTAATTTTTTAAAAAGGACAACAAAGCTAGTAAATATCAATTAATTCCATGTGATTAAATTAATAATTTTTTAAAAAGTTAATATTTGTGTTAAATTTAATTCATAAAAAAAGCCATACTTAAAAAGTATGGCTTAATACATTGAATTTATGTTTTTATCTTGTAATTTCTCTACCAATTACTAATCTTTGGATTTCAGAAGTTCCTTCTCCTATGGTACAAAGTTTAGAGTCTCTGTAGTATTTTTCTGCAGGGAAGTCTTTAGTATAGCCATAACCGCCAAAAATCTGAAGGGCATTGTTCGCAATTCTTACACAAGCTTCAGAAGCATAAAGTTTTGCCATAGCGCCTTCTTTAGTCATTTTTTGCTTATTATTTTTAAGTTCTGATGCTCTTTGGATCAATAATTCTGCGGCATCTATTTCTGTTGCCATATCAGCCAGCATAAAGTTTACTGCTTGGAAACTAGAAATAGATTTTCCGAATTGATGTCTTTCTTGAGCATATTTTAGAGCGGCTTTATATGCACCTCTTGCAATTCCTAAACTCAGTGCTGCAATAGAAATTCTACCTCCATCAAGAATTTTCATAGCTTGTTTAAAACCATCACCTACTTCTCCTAATCTATGAGAATCTGGAATTCTTACATTGTCAAAAATCAATTCTGCAGTTTCAGAAGCTCTCATTCCTAGTTTATTTTCTTTTTTGCCAGAAGTAAATCCAGGCATTCCTTTTTCTAAAACAAAAGCAGTAGAATTATTAGGTGCTCCTTTTTCGCCAGTTCTGGTCATTACTACAGCAATGTCTCCAGAAATAGCATGGGTAATGAAGTTTTTAGCACCATTAATTACCCATTCGTCACCATTTTTAACAGCTGTGGTAGACATTCCTCCTGCATCAGAACCTGTATTATGTTCGGTTAAACCCCAAGCTCCAATAACTTGACCACTCGCTAATTTTGGTAACCATTTTTTTCTTTGTTCTTCATTTCCAAATTCATAGATATGATTGGTGCAAAGTGAATTATGTGCAGCTACAGAAAGACCAATAGAAGGGTCTACTTGTGAAATTTCATCTAAAATAGTTACGTATTCATGATAGCCCAATCCAGAACCTCCATATTCTTCGGGAATGATGATTCCCATGAATCCCATTTCGCCTAACTTATGGAATAAATCTACTGGGAAAGTTTGACTTTCGTCCCATTCCATAATGTGAGGTCTAATGTTTACTTCTGCAAAATCTCTTGCAGTTTCGGCTATCATTTTTAGATTATTTAATATTTCTGTATTCATAAATTTTTGTTTGCTCAAATATAATTGAAAAACTTTATGAATAAAAGTGTTTTTTTAGTGACAAATAAAAAAAATGAGATTTTTATCATGTGTGTATTTAATGGTTTGATTATCAGTATTAATCATCTTGTGTATTTGTTTTTTTATGTTAAATAAAGTGGTACCTTTGTAGCCCCTATTTAATTAAGATGAAGAAGTTTTTACTATTTTTATTTATGGTGCCAATGATGTATTTGGCACAAATTCCTGCTGGTTATTATAACGGAACTGAAGGATTAACTGGATACGCATTAAAAAGCAAAGTGCATGAAATTATTTCCAAAAAAATATTTTCTTACAGCTATAGTCAGATTGGTCCTTTGTATGTCAATACAGATTTAGATAAATATTATGAAAATGATAACACCGTTCTAGATATTTATTCTGAAAAACCAACCGCTGCAGAAAGTTTTAATTACGATTTGTCACAAAATATAGGTTCTGCAACCGCCGAAGGTCAAGGTTGGAATAAAGAACATGGAATGCCTCAAAGTACTTTTTACGGAATGTATCCCATGTATTCTGATATGCATTATTTAATTCCAGCAGATGCGTATATCAACCAAAGAAGAAGTAATTATCCATATGCTAGAAATAATGGAGAAAATCTTACTTTTTCTAATGGAAGCAAATATGGGAAATCTACAACTCCAGGCTATACCAATACTGTTTTTGAACCTATAGATGAATTCAAAGGAGATGTGGCTAGATATTTATTGTACTTTTCTGTAAGATACGAAGGTAATCTCAATCTTTATAATCATCAACTTTCTACAATGCCTCTTGATGGAAGTGAAGAAAAAGCTTTTGAAGATTGGTATATCACTATGTTGAAGGATTGGAATGCATTAGACCCTGTTTCTCAAAAGGAAAGAGATAGAAATAATGCAGTATATGCTATCCAAAAAATGAGAAATCCTTTTATAGATCATCCAGAATGGGTAAATATGATTTGGAGTGAAACACCAGATGCAATTGCGCCTCAAGCTCCATCTAATTTATCTGTTTCGCAGGTAGGAGAGAGTTTTGTGACACTTTCGTGGACGCCAAGTCCAGATGCAGACGTATTAGGATATAAAATTTATGTAAATGGGACTTATGTAAAATATTCTAAAACTAATTCAGTAACGATTGATAGATTATCACCTTCTACAGCCTATAATGTTACCATTAAAGCTTATGATAAAGGGTATTTACTTTCTCCAGATAGCAATCAAATTTCTGCAACTACATTGTCTACAGACAACTTTGCTAAAGATTTAATGATTACGAAATATATTGAGGGAACAACCAGTAGTAGTACAGATGTTTACAATACAGCTATTGAAATTACCAATCTTACAGGCCACGACGTAGATTTAGGAAATTATTATTTGAATATAGAATTTAAAAGCTC
Organism: uncultured Cloacibacterium sp.; assembly: GCA_964530915.1. Taxonomy (GTDB): domain Bacteria; phylum Bacteroidota; class Bacteroidia; order Flavobacteriales; family Weeksellaceae; genus Cloacibacterium. The sequence continues at coordinate 21,974 of CAZHCK010000024.1, forward strand.
TACATCTTATTATTTGTCAGATCCTTATCAATTAGAAGGTAAAATTGCTCATGGAGAAAGTATTGTGATTATCAATCCTAAATCTAATTTTGCAGGAGTAGATGTCAATCAATATAAATTTGTAACTAATTCTACACCATTAACCTTTACAGGAAGTCAATATGTAGAACTTTCTTATGGTATTAAAACTATAAAAACACCTTCTACTAATAATTATCAAATGTTATTTGAAACGGTAGATGCTATTGGTTCTAGAGGAATTTCTAATACCAATAATAATAAATCGCTTTACAGAAATGTTAATGTAAACAATCCTAATACTACTTTTACTATTTCTGAATGGACAGAATACGGAATGAATTATGCAACAGGTTTAGGCAGTTTCTTGGCAGCAAATGAACCTGAAAAAGTAGAATTAGCATTTGCAATTTATCCAAATCCAGTTTCTGAAAAGCTTTATGTAACCGGTAAAAATCTTTCTAAAGTTTCAAAAGTAGAAGTGTATGATATTTCAGGAAAACTTTTACAGATTATTCCAAAAGTTTTTGCGACAGAAAACTTTATAGAGGTTTCCTCGTATAAAGCAGGAGTGTATATTATAGCAATAGACGGAGTTTCTTACAAGTTTATTAAAAAATAATTCATTGAAAATATCATTTAAAAACCATCCATTTTTTGGGTGGTTTTTTTATTGTTTATAAAAATACGTAATCCAACGTATTGATAAGTTACTATTTAAAAATGATATTTGTAATATTAAAATTCTTATTAAAAAAGTTTTGAACATCTTAGTTTTCGACTTATATAAAGGAGAATAAAGATTGTTTTTATTGGTTTTGATTATAGAATAGTTACAATTTATTGTGACTATTCTTTTTTAAATTACGCTGAATTACGTATTGTGTTTTTTTCAAAAAAACATGAATTTTACGCCATCAGATTTCTTGTCTGAACACAAACACACAAATGATGAAAAAACTATATTCTGCTGTAGCAATACTCTTTATTGCTATGGTTAATTCACAGCATGTAGGAGTAGGGACAGAAACTTTCAGTCCTTCAGAAGTTTTTAAGGTCGTCTCTAATAATAGAGGTGTTCTATTGCCGAATGTTAATATTACAGACCTTAATATTTCTTTACCTATATTAAACCCTGCAAATTCTTTACTTGTTTATAATAATAATATAAACACAGGGAAAGGATTTTATTATTGGAAAGACAATAAATGGAATCCTATCATAGATTCTTCTAATATTTATAAATTATTAGGAATTACAAGATCCGAAAGTGCCGTATCTACTTCTTCATTTACTGATACCTCTTATAATGGTGCAAATTCTTATACAATGGGAGAGTTACCATCAGCTCATGATTGGCAATTAATTCCTGGTTTAACAAAAGATTTTAGTGTCTTTTCTGCAAACAATAATCTTGCAGTTAGTTCTAGTGGTATTATACAAGTAAATTCTACCGGTAATTCTCTAACCTATATTTCTTATGCTATAGGAATTTTTGTAGATGGAAAACTAGCAGGAGTGAAAAACTTTATTATTTATGGAACAGCAAATTGCTTGTTTAATGATTATAACGTATTCTTTACCCTTAATAATTTAACGCCAGGAAATCATACTATAGCTTTATATGCAACAAGTAGAGTGAATTTTGGAAGTTCTTCAGAGTATATTACTTATGGAAGTAAAGTTTCTTCTTGTACTAATATCAATAGTAGTATGGATAAATCTATTCTAAACATTCAAATTTCTGAAAAATAAAAAAAATGAAAACTCTATACTCTTTTTTACTCACAGGATTTTTCTACTTAGGATTATTTTCTCAAGTAGGAATTAATACTGAAACTCCAGATCCATCATCTACATTAGAGATTTACAGTAGTAATATGGGAATTAGTTTTCCAAATATTAATTTACTCAGTAAAAATGACACTTCTATAATTAATAATCCGAAGGAGTCTCTAATGGTATATAATACCAATAATAATCTGCTCGGGAAAAAAGGTTATTACTTTTGGAATGGTACTAGATGGGATTATTTTGTAAGTGATACTAACGTAGATAATCTTAAAAATCATACTAGATATTATTCTGCAATATCTCAAAATAAATACACTTTTTATAAATCTAATAATGAATTTTATGGAGATACTAATCATACAATTGGTGAAAACATAACTGCAAATCCTTCATGGACTGTAATTTCCAATCTTACTAAAAATATTACTATTGATAGAGCAAATAATCAACTGCTCATTACCATTACAGGAATGGTGCATGCAAATAATGCAAATGTTAGTGGGAGAGCAGTGACGAGTTTTGGTTTTTTTATAGATGATAAACTTGTAGATATTAAACCTATTTCTATAGATTTTGATCAATCTTGTACATATAGAGGATTTACTATTTATGCTACTGCTTCTAATCTAGCAGTAGGTTCACATGTTTTCAAATTTGCAATAAGAAATAGATCTACTTCTTCTACCGAAAATGGTTTAAGTGTAACCTTCGGAGGCAAAAATCCATCTGCATCATGTACCAATATTTCAGAAGATGAAGCTAAGTTAAGTGGTACAATTTTTGTTAATCAACCCTATGAATTTTAAGTCATGAAAAGAAATTTATTATCTATCGCATTATTTATCTCTATTTATAATTTTTCACAAGTTTTAATAACTACCAATTCATCTGTTTACAATGAACCAGATAATTCATCTGTTTTACAAATTGCAGACAATGATAAGGGATTCTTGTTGCCTAGAATTGCTAATGAAAATGTGATTTCACAACCTACAGAAAGTTTGACTTTTTATAAAAGTAGTACAGGTAAATTTAATTTCTATTCGGGTTCTCAGTGGAGTAAAATTTATGAACAAGAAGACGCTGCGCAAGTCATTGATGTAACTAAAAATTTTGTTGCTCATTCTTCAGGGAAAACTACTATTACCAATTTCCCTTCTTCTATTCCAAATTTTACAATTGGTTCTGGAACTACGGGTTGGACAGATTTAAATGTTTATACAACTATTAATATTACTAAATCCACTAATATGAATTTAGTAACCGTAGAAGGTATGTCACAGATTAACAATACATCCAATGCATCATCTTATCAATTTGCAGTAGGTATTTTTGTAGATAATGAATTAAAAGTCGTAAGAAAATTTTATGGATATTCTACCAATGCAACATGTCTTTGGAAAAAATTCAATGTTTCTGGAGTCTTTGAAAATCTGCCTGTAGGAAGCCATGTAGTAAAAGTATATGCTTATAATTTGCCAAAATTGTCTAACAATTATTCTAATATTACATACGGTGGTGCTGCTTCTACTTCATGTAATAATTTAAATGAAGAGATGGCGAGAATATTCCTCACTGCGCAAGTTGCAGAGTAATTATTTCAGATACAATCGCATTTTAGCCTCATCTCCAGGTTTTGCTTTCATCTTTTCAAAAATGGTAGATTCTTTCGGGAAACTTATTCTGTAATAGATGATTTTATTGGCATAATATCTGAAATAAGGATGACTTTTCAACCAATCTTCAGGAGCATCTAATAAACTAAACTTTTGAACATTCATATTATTTAGTGGAGAGATATTAATAAGTTTCTCCGCTAAATTTTTGTCAATATTATACGTTTCTAAAATCTGACTGCTTTTTACAAAACCGCCCAGTTTATTTCTAAAACCAATAAAACTCGCGGCAGATTTTTCGTCAAAACCAAATTCTATAAGTTGCTGAAACGTTATTTTATTCAAATCGGTTTTACTAAAATCAGTAACTATTTTAGCCTTTTCAGGAAGGTTTTGAGTTGTGTTTTCTGAAGTTTTTTGAGTGAAATTCAATTTAATATAAGGCTTTAATTCATTAAATTTCTCTTCAGAAATCACAAAGCATTTTTTAATATCTTCTAATGATTTGAAACTACCTTTCAGATTTCGCTCTCTATAATTTACAATAACTAAAGCCTGTTTTTCGCTAAAACCCAATTTTTGCCAACCATTTGTATCTAAACTGTTCGGGTCAAATTCAAAGTATTGAATTTTCGGTTTTTCGGAAGCAAAGTTTTGGTATTTTCTTTCAAAATTATCAGGTGTTTTTGCTGGAAGAAGCAAGAAAGGAGAGAGTTTTTGGTAATTTTCTGGACTGATGATGAAGCATTCTTTAAATTTTTCTTTACTCACGAAACTTCCTCCTAAATATTGCTTGTATTTAATGATTGCAGCAGCTTGTTTCTCCGAAAAGCCTAGCTTTTCCCAATCTTTTTGAGAATATTGGTCTGGATTAAATTTACCTTTAATTTGAAGCTCTTTATATTCAAATTTCGTAAAATTTTTCTGTGAATTTTTAGAATTATTTTCGGGTAAAAGAATGTAGGGTTCTAGTTCTGCAAACTTTTCTTCGGAGATAGAATAGCACTTTTTCAGTTGTTCTTTAGAAGTGAAATTTCCGCCAACAATTTCTTTGTATTTTAAAATAGTTTTTACTTGTTTTGCTGTAAAACCTAAGTTTTCCCATTGCTTTTCATTGAGTTGATTTGGATCAAATTCTGTAATAAAAAGTTGAGGTTCGTTGCTATTTATAAAATGAATTTCAGGGAATTTTGTTTCTTGTTTTCCCTTGTAAACAAGATAACTTAACTGAAATATCACAATTAAAATTCCAAGCAAAGAAAGCGCATAAAATTGCTTTTTCCTTATTTGATAAGGTAATTTGGGTCTCATGGGTTAGTTTTACCCAAATATAAGAAATTTTAGAAAAAATAGGTAAAAAAAAAATTAAACTACTTCGTCTCTGTCAAGTAGAGAATTTTTAAGTTTTAAAAGTTCAGATTTTACAAATTCTAAACGGTCTAAAACTTCTACCGTTTCATTGATTTTTTGATTGGTAGTAAGTGCAATTCTCGCACCGTCTAAAGTATAGCCTTTTTCTTTTACCAGATGATAAATGATTTTAAGATTTTTAATGTCTTCTGGTGTAAAATAGCGATTTCCTTTCTTATTTTTTTTAGGTTTTATGATAGGGAATTCTTGCTCCCAATATCTGATTAAGGAAGCATTTACACCGAAAGCTTTTGAAACTTCTCCTATAGAATAGTATAATTTGTCTGGTAAATTGAGTTTCATAGTCTATAAAATCGAAATTCAAAGATAGAAATTTTTTTGTTTTAAAGCGCTATCGTAACTTGCCAAGAAATTTAAATCTCATGTTTAAAAAAATCACTGCACTTTTCTTCGCTTTCTTACTGATTGTAAATTGTACTTCTAAAAAATCCATAATGTCAAATGATTTGGTTCAAAAAAATGCAGAAATAGAGCTTATTTCCAGCCAATTTAGCTTCACAGAAGGTCCTGCTTCTGATGCTTTTGGAAATGTTTATTTTACAGATCAACCCAATGACAAAATTTACGTTTGGAACTGGAAAACCAATCAGATTGAAGAGTTTTTAGATAAAACAGGAAGAGCAAACGGAACTTTTTTTGACCAAAAAGGAAATTTACTGACGTGTTCTGATGAAAACGGAGAAATTTGGAAAATCAACGAAGATGGAGTAGCAGAAGTGTTAACCACCAGTTTTGAAGGCAAAAGATTAAACGGTCCTAATGATTTATGGGTTGATGAAACCAACGGAATTTACTTTACAGACCCTTTATATGTGAGAGATTACTGGAAAAATTTCAAACAAGAAATTTTTGATAAAAATCTGTATTATAGAAATTCAGAAGGTAAGATTACAAAATTAGATACGTTTACCCAACCGAACGGAATTGTAGGAAGTTTGAAATTCAAAAAATTATATGTTTCTGATATTGATGCCAATAAAACGTATGTTTATGACATTTCCGGAGCTGGAAAATTAACCAATAAAAAGCTATTTTGTAATTTGGGTTCAGACGGAATGACATTGGATAACCTCGGAAACCTTTACATTACAGGAAATGGAGTAACGGTTTTCAATAATAAAGGAGAGGAGGTCAATCATATTGCTGTACCAGAAAAATGGACGGCAAATGTAACTTTCGGAGGAGAAAATTTCTCTACTTTATTTATAACAGCTTCAAAATCTGTTTATACTTTGAAAATGAATGTTTCTAAAGTGAAATAAAACTAAAAAGTGCCAAAGAAATTTATCTTTGGCATTTATTTTAATAAGCAATTTCCATTTTTATTTTCTTGCCTTTTAGCTTTTCATTGGCGAGTTTTTTCAGAACTTCTTTTACTTTGTTTCGGGCAACTGCTACATAAGAAGTAATGTCTTTTACTTCAATGATACCAATGTCATCTTTAGATAATTCTCCTTTTTTGATGAGGTAACCTACAATGTCTACCTTGTTTACTTTGTCTTTTTTTCCTGCACTTATATAAATGGTTTGGAAAGGAGTTTTTGCTGGAATTCTGTAATTTTCAGTAATGTTTTCTTCTGGCGTATTTCCTTTAATGAAAGGGAAATTCTCTTCCTCAGTCATAATTAAGTAAGCAAAACCTTTTGCGTGCATTCTTGCAGTTCTTCCGTTTCTATGGATGAAAGCATCTTCTTTTGGGGGTAATTGATAATGAACAATAGATTCTACTTCTGGAATATCTAAACCTCTGGAAGCCAAGTCGGTAGTAATTAAAATTCGGGTAGAGTCATTTCTGAATTTTAACAAAGCACGTTCTCTTTCGTCTTGTTCCATTCCGCCGTGAAACGTTTCTCTATCGATGCCTTTTTCTCTTAAAAGTTCAGAAATTCTATCCACTGCATCTCTGTGATTGCAGAAAATTAGTGTTCTTTTGTTCCCGATTTTGCAAATGAGTTTAAAAAGTGTTTCCAGTTTTTCTTCTGGAATCGTTATCACTTTTTTTAGTTGAATATTAGGTTTTGCTTCGCCTAATTTTAAAAAATTGATGGTTTTTTCGTTGTCTAGCCCTACAAATTTCGGGATATTATCCATCGCAGTTGCAGAAGTAAGAAAACGTTGAGATATATTTTTTAAAGAATTGATAATGAAATTCATATCTTCTTCAAAGCCTAATTCTAAAGCTTTGTCGAATTCATCTAAAACTAAAGTTTTGATGGTTTTGGGCTCGAAATTATTATTTTTGAGGTGATAAGCAATTCGTCCAGGTGTTCCTATTAAAACAGCAGGAGCTTGGGTAAGATTATTGATTTCAATTTTTTTATCGTGTCCACCATAACAAATAGTTACCTTAAAATCGGTTCCCATATTTTTGAAAACTTGCTCTATTTGCAGTGCCAATTCTCTTGCTGGAACCAGAATAATAGCTTGAATTCCCGAAATATCTTTTTGTAAATTTCTAAGCAAAGGAAACAAAAACGCAAGCGTTTTTCCCGAACCTGTTGGGGAAAGTAAAATGATATCTTGTTCGTTTTCAGATGCTTGAAAGGTAGATTTCTGCATTTGATTCATTTCCTGAATCTGCAGTTTTTCATAAATTGGTTGTAATTCCATTTTGCAAATTTAAGGTAAAGGTTTGGGTTTATCAGAAACTTATTGATAATGCATTAAATTAAGGTCTTGATTAAGTATATTTTAAGCTGAATAATTCTTTGAAAATTAGCAGAAAAAGCCATTGCTATTTTGTAAAAAGTTTGTATTTTTGCACCACTTTTGTGGAAGTAGTTTTGGCGAAGTAAAACATTAGTAATTAACATCTTCCGTATTTTTTAGAATCCACATAATGCCAAAGCTAAAAAAGAAGGAATACAAATTTTTTTATTATGTCTGAATTGACAAACCAAGAAGCATTATTAAATGCAAACGTAGCACCAGAACAATTTGATTGGGATTCTTTTGAATCAGGTCTTGACGCTGATGCAAGAAAAGAAAAAAATGATTTAGAAGAAATCTACAAAGGTTCTCTTAATGATCTTTCTGAAACTGATGTAATCATCGGTAAAGTAGTAAGATTAACTGATAAAGAAGCGATTGTAGATATCAATTTCAAATCAGAAGGTGTAATTTCTCTTAACGAATTCCGTTACAACCAAGGTTTACAAGTAGGTGATGAAGTAGAAGTAATGGTAGACAGAAGAGAAGATAAATCTGGTCAATTACAATTATCTCACAAAAAAGCTAGAACGCTTAAAGCTTGGGATAGAGTAAATGAATACCACGAGTCTGGAGAAATCGTAAACGGTTTCGTAAAATCTAGAACTAAAGGTGGTATGATTGTAGATGTTTTCGGTATCGAAGCATTCTTACCAGGTTCTCAAATTGATGTTAAACCAATCAAAGATTACGATCAATTCGTAGGTAAAACTATGGAATTCAAAGTGGTGAAAATCAACCCAGAATTCAAAAATGTAGTAGTATCTCACAAAGCGTTAATCGAAGCTGATATCGAAGGTCAGAAAAAAGAAATCATCGCTCAATTAGAGAAAGGTCAAGTTCTTGAAGGAACAGTTAAGAACATCACTTCTTACGGTGTATTCATCGATTTAGGAGGTGTAGATGGTCTTATCCACATTACAGATCTTTCTTGGTCTAGAGTTAACCATCCATCAGAAATCCTTTCAGACGGACAAGTAGTGAAAGTGGTTATCCTTGATTTCGATGATGAGAAAACTAGAATCCAATTAGGTATGAAGCAATTAGAAGCTCATCCTTGGGATGCTCTTTCTGCTGACTTAAAAGTAGGTGACAAAGTAAAAGGAAAAGTAGTAGTTCTTGCTGACTATGGTGCATTCGTAGAAGTTGCTCCAGGTGTAGAAGGTCTTATCCACGTTTCTGAAATGTCTTGGTCTACTCACTTAAGATCTGCTGGTGATTTCGTTAAAATTGGTGACGAAGTAGAAGCTGTAGTTCTTACTTTAGATAGAGAAGAAAGAAAAATTTCTTTAGGAATTAAGCAATTAACTCCAGATCCATGGGCTGATATCCAAACTAAATATCCAGTTGGTTCTCAACACGTTGGAACTGTAAGAAACTTCACTAACTTTGGTGTATTCGTAGAGCTAGAAGAAGGAATTGATGGATTAATCTACATTTCTGATCTTTCTTGGACTAAGAAAATCAAGCATCCATCTGAGTTCTGTGCTGTAGGTGATAAACTAGACGTAATCGTTCTAGAATTAGATACTGAAGCTAGAAGACTTTCTTTAGGTCACAAACAATTAACTGAAAACCCTTGGGATAAATTCGAAACTAAATATGCAGAAGGAACTGTTCACTCAGGAAAAGCTACAGATGTTTTCGATAAAGGTGCTCAAGTTCAGTTCGAAGATGCTGAAGTAGAAGCTTTCGCTCCTTCTAGATTATTAGAAAAAGAAGATGGTTCTAAAATCAAAAAAGGTGAAGCTGCTGATTTCAAAGTAATCGAGTTCAACAAAGAATTCAAAAGAGTAGTAGTATCTCACACGGGTATCTTCAGAGATGAAGAGAAAAAAGCGGCAAAGGAATCTAAACCAGCTGCATCTTCTTCAGGTGAAGAAAAATCTACGCTTGGTGATATCGATGCTTTAGCAGAATTGAAGAAAAGAATGGAAGAAGGTAAATAATCTTCCTGAGATTTCATAAATTTTAAACCGTCTCATTTTATAAATGAGGCGGTTTTTTTTGTTTAATCTATAACTCGTTGATTTACTTATTATTGATTTCAGTTTTTATCAATAAAAATTGCAAAAGATATTTGCTTGTTTCAAAGAAAATTAATAATTTTGCAACCTGTTAATCAACCTCTGACGAAAGCCGTGAACGTTGTTTAGCTTTCCAAAAATTATTTTTTATAAAAAATGGATTTATTAAAGTACGTACAAGACAAGTACATTGCTAAAAAAGAATTCCCAGAATTCAAAGCTGGTGATACCATTACTGTGTATTACGAAATTAAAGAAGGTAACAAAACGAGAACTCAGTTCTTCAAAGGAGTTGTAATCCAATTGAGAGGAACAGGTGCTACTAAAACTTTCACCATCAGAAAAATGAGCGGTGATGTAGGTGTAGAAAGAGTTTTCCCAATCAACATGCCTGCTTTACAAAAAATTGAAGTAGATAGAAGAGGAAAAGTTAGAAGATCTAGAATTTTCTACTTCAGAGATCTTAGAGGTAAGAGAGCAAGAATCAAAGATGCTGCTTACAAAAAGTAATCACCTCTCTAGAAAAAAGAATAAAAGCATTCCAAAAATTTTTGGAATGCTTTTTTATTTTATGGAATTTAAAATTTTTTTTAAATTTTTAAAATTCTCAAATATTGAATCTTTTAAGGTTCAAAAGCCTCAAATTTTCCGTTTTCGTAGAAGAAAACAATTCTTTTAATCTTGTTTTCATTAGAATTATTAGTAACTGATTGATTTACAATGCTTTGAACTTCTGAAATATCATCATGGACTTCTAATCGCTGAGAATCGCTTATTTTTTCTTTTTTTGGAGTAGGGAAAGGTGTATTAAATTCTCGCGGCGTTTCTTTTTGAAGATTTTCTTGAATAAAAATTTCATTTTTATAATCTTCATCAATTAATGTAAAAAGATCAGGCGAAGAATTTTCTTCCTCTAGATTTATTTTTGATTCACTAGTGGATAGAGCAGAATCATTTTGTAACATTTCTCCCTGTCCTAAAATGATCCAATCCCAACTGATTTCAGGAAATCTATTTTTGATCTTGACAATGAATTCTAAAGAAGGTTTATTTCTCCCCGAAATGATATGTGAAATACTGGAACGCTGAACATCTATTTCGTCTGCAAATTCTGATGCGGTAAATCCAGAGTATTCTAAAATTTTAGTAAATCTGTCATTTATATTCATGTTACAAATGTAATAATTATAATTTACATAAGTAAATACAAATGTAAACAATAAGAAAGTTTACAATTTTACATTTGTATAAGCGTAGATAAAACCATTATGAATAAAGGATTTATTATAATTTACAATATTAAAATTATAAAATATTTTTCTCATAAAGCACAAAAAAAACTCTCATTACTGAGAATTTAAATTTTTATTCGTGATGATGAAGATGTTTTTCATCGTCTGGATTAAATTTCAGTTTCCTGTCTTTTTTCTTCTCAGGAAAAAGTAATGAGAAGAATACACTAGCTCCTAAAATACTTACAATGATTAACAGTGAATGCGTAGTAGTAAAGCCCCATTCTTCTAGATAGCTATGTCCTAGCATTTTTAAACCAATGAATGTGAGTAATGCTGCTAAACCTATTTTTAAGAATCTAAACTTATCGATAATTCCTGCTAATAGGAAGAACATAGAACGAAGTCCGATAATTGCAAAAATGTTCGAAAAGAAGACGATATAAGGATCTTTAGTCACCGAAAATATTGCAGGAATAGAATCTACTGCAAAAATCAAATCGGTAAATTCTATGATAATTAGAACTAAGAATAATGGCGTAAGTTTCTTAACTCCATCAATTGTTACAAAGAATTTACTGCCTACAAAATGTGGATGAACTTTAAAATATTTATTGGCAAATCTTACAACAGGGTGGTTCTGAGTATCTATTTCCTCATCTTTATCTTTATCCACAAACATTTTGATACCTGTAAATACCAGAAACGCTCCGAAAACATACATAATCCAGCTGAATTTCTCAATTAAAGCTGCTCCTACGAAGATGAAGATGAAACGCATTACGATAGCGCCTAAAATGCCCCAAAAAAGAACTCTATGATAATTTCTTTGTGCCACTCCGAAAGCCGTAAATACTAACACGATTACAAATATATTATCTACTGATAAAGCATATTCTACTACATAACCTGTAAGATATTCTAATCCTAAATTCTGATTATAAATAGCAATACTGTGCTCTAAATCATTCGGAATTACCGTAATAGGATGGTGATGTTTGTTAATCACCGTTTGTAATTTCTCAATACTATCAATTCCATGGAGCATGTGTCCATAAGTAATTAACAGAAAATAAAAGCCTAAAGATAGACAAACCACAAAAAAACTCATTAATCCAGCTTGTTTCAGCGATATAGTGTCTGATTTTTTGTGCAATAGTCCTAAGTCTAAAGCTAATATGAAAAAGATGAATACTACAAAGGATAGTAAAAACAAAGTCTCGTTTGACATAAATTTTAAAATTTTAAGTGGTCAAAGATAACCATTATTAAGAAAATTTCAATATTTTACATTTGTAAATAAACGAAATCTGAAAACTTTATTAACATTAAAAATGTTTAATGATATAACTCTACAAATGGCTTTACTAACAGGATTTAAGTATTAAAGTATATTTA
>CAZHCK010000025.1:0-34165 GCA_964530915.1 uncultured Cloacibacterium sp.
TATTAATTCAAAGTTACCAAAAATTGGTAACATTTACAAATTTAAATCAGGAAATTTCTATTCGCATTTCAGAGTTTTATACATAAATAAAAAAACAAACTTCGTTTTAAACGAAATTAAAATTTTATGTTTTAAAAAATTATTTTTTTGAAAAATGAGTGGTGTAATGGTTATTTATTTTAGCTGTAGTTATAATTATATTATTTTTTGTTTTAAATGAGAAGGTTGCCTTGAATACCATCTTATGGTTTGTGAGCAAGCTCTTTTCATAAAATCATTTAAATTTTCAAAATCAGAATCTTCAACTTCCTCACCAGTTATTTCAAAGTTTGATTTTGCGTGTACAACCTTATTTCTAGTTTTATAAATTATCTTTGCTACCATATTTGTAGCAGTTTCAATAATTTGTTTATTAGTACTATATTCTAAGTCACCGCTTATTTTTAATTGCTTTTTTACCTTTGCAGTAATTGAATTTGGTAAAAATTGAAATAAATGAATAAAGTCAAAGCAAGATGAAAATGTTGCTTTTATTAGATCTTCATCATTAAATTTACTTTTCATTGCATTTGCTAAATTGTAAATTGAACGGATAAAATCACCATCTTCAAAATCTTTTTTAGGTGAATCTAGTTTTTTACGCATTAATTCGTTTGCTTCAATATTTACTGCAATCGGTGCAAAATGTTCTAAAACTTTGTAAAAGTTTAAAAATTTTAAATGAATATCATTGATTTGAATAGCTGAAGTAAAAAATTTCATTCCTTCGTTATAAGGTTCTAATGATTGAATTTCTCCAAAATTCTCTTCATCTTCCGGGTATAAATATTCTGGAGGAAGATTAATTTTATTTCTAGTCAGAGCAATATTAGTATTGTCTGCAATTTCAAATATGAATGAATTCAAAAGGTCTATTTCTTCTTGATTTTCTAGTCTCTCATTTTGATATGTAATTTCAACACACATATATGGGGTTATTGTTCCCCAATAATCATTATGATATAATTTTTTACTTGAAGCAACAAGTCCAACAATATATGATTCGCTATCCAATTTAATAGTTAATTTATCTGATTTATACTCAAAATTTGACAAGTCAGATAATTTATAATCATCAAAACTGTCATTTGCAGAAACTATAAAATATGATTTTTTTTCAGTTGTGATATATCCATCATCAACTATTTTAATCGTTTTAATCTCTTCTCCTAATTTGAGATAATCATCTAAATCAATGTGAGTGTCGTCTTGTTCTCCACAAAAGGACATTAAAATTGTTTTATCAACATTTTCTTCTTCTTCAATTGCTTCTTGAATTCTTTCCTCAGTGTAAAATAAATCATCATAATTTGACTCATACATATCTGGTGCATAATCAACTATATCTTTGGTGACTTGATTTATTCTCTCTAACAATTCTCTTGTTGCTTTCATTTGTTTTCGTGTGTTTTTTAAGCTTGTCACTAATGTACAGACTTGCAAAGTTGCCTAATCCAAATATACAAAAGATTTCTTGCCATTCGTTTTCTTAAATCTAGAATCTAAAATCTAGAATCTAAAATTTAAAATAATCACCGTCTATTTCCAGAAAGTTCTACCAAATCCATCATTAAGCCAATTTGATTCACATTATCGGCATTGTGATAACGAACATGGGAATAATCAAACCTAAAAGATGAGATTTTGATTCCAAAACCAAAACTCAAACCAGAGAAATTTCTTTGGTCGAGAACGGCGAGTTCGTTTCCGCGTTTTACATTATAACCCATTCTAATGTTGAAGGCTTGTTCAGGAAATAATTCGATGCCACCAGAAAGGTGGTCCATCAATTTTCTACCAAAACCAACTTCTTTTCCATTGATATCATACGATTGAGAAATATTGAATTGCTGTAAATCATGATAAGTAATGGTGTAAGCCAGCGGAAAATCTGGTAAAATTCTGGTGTAACCTATATCTGCTCGGAAAGGCAATTGTTCTTTGGTTCCGTTATAAGATTTGATTTGATAACCAAAATTTCTGAAAACAAGAGCCACCGTTTCTTTGGATTGTTCATTGTGATAAGTTACTCCAGCATTCGCAGAAATAGCCGAAGAAGTATAATTGTCGATTTTAGAAGTCAGGTAATTCACATTGGCGCCAATCGTGAAATCATCATCAAACTGATAAGCATAACCTACACCAAATGAAGCATCCATTGCAGAGAATTCGCCATTTACATTCCCGAATTCATCAGTTCTGGGTGTTTTTCCGAAGTCTAAAACTCTGGCGTTGACTGAAATGAAATGTCCCGCCGTTAAATCTTTCACGTAATTAATGCTTCCCAAATTAGAACCAGCAATGTAAGAACCGTAATTAATCCCGATTCTATTGTCCATGTCTAGATTCATGAGAGCAGGATTGATGGCTGCGAAATTCACGTCGTAATCTCGTACAGAAACCGCATCACCACCTAAAACAGCTTGTCTGGCAGAAACGGGAACATTGAGAAAAGGATAGACCTTGGTTCCAGTTTGTGCAGAAGCCCATAATGCGAATAAACAGAAAGATGTGGTAAATAGTTTCTTCAAAATTTCAATTATAACTTTGCAAAAATAATTTATTTTACACTTTAACAAAAATTAAAAGCGAAAACATAATTCTATTAACGAAATTCTTTACGATTCATTATATTTGCATTAAATTTATTTTTTGCCTCAAATCTATACTTTTTGAGACACCAATTTTGATAAAAATATAACAATGAAATACAAAAGAGTTCTTTTAAAATTAAGCGGAGAAGCTTTAATGGGTAGCAGACAATACGGAATTGATAATGATAGATTGGTAGAATATGCTAAAGAAATTAAAAAAGTAGTAGATGCAGGCGTAGAATTAGCAATTGTAATAGGAGGAGGAAATATTTTCCGTGGAGTAGCTGGAGCAGCAAAAGGAATGGACAGAGTGCAGGGAGATTATATGGGAATGCTGGCTACGGTAATCAATGGAATGGCGTTACAAGGCGCACTAGAAGATCAAGGCATTAAAACCAGATTACAGTCTGCGATCGAAATGGACAAAGTAGCTGAGCCTTTCATCAAAAGAAGAGCAGTAAGACACTTGGAAAAAGGAAGAGTGGTGATTTTCGGAGCAGGAACAGGTAATCCGTATTTTACGACAGATACTGCAGCTACATTAAGAGCAATAGAAATAGGCGCTGATGTAATTTTGAAAGGAACCAGAGTAGATGGAATCTACGATTCTGACCCAGAAAAAAATGCTGATGCAGTAAAATTCAACTCGCTTTCTTATGACGAAGTTTTTGAGAAAGATTTAAAAGTAATGGACATGACTGCATTTACCCTAAGTAAAGAAAATAATTTACCCATCATTGTTTTTGATATGAATAAAGATGGTAATTTATTAAAAGTAGTCTTAGGTGAAGAAGTAGGAACTCTTGTGAATATATAATGTGTAACTTATCAAATTTTCAATATACAATGGAAGAATTAAACATGATTATGGATATGGTAAAGCAAGAAATGGATGCTGCAATTAAGCACTTAGATCACGCTTTCCAAAAAATTAGAGCAGGTAGAGCTTCTACGTCTATGGTTCAAGATGTTGTGGTAGAATATTACGGAGCAATGTCGCCAATCAATCAGGTAGCGAATGTATCTGTTCCAGATGCGATGACGATTTCTATTCAACCATGGGATAGATCAGCGATTAACGCCATTGAAAAAGCGATTATCAATTCTAACCTTGGTTTTGCACCTTCTAATAATGGAGATACAATTATTCTTAATGTTCCGCCATTAACTGAAGAAAGACGTAGAGATTTAGCAAAACAAGCTAAAGCAGAAACCGAACAAACCAAAGTAACCATCAGAAATGCTAGACATGATGGAATGAAAGAACTTAAAAAATTAGATGGCGTTTCTGAAGACATCATCAAAGATACAGAAGCTAAAATCCAAGAACTTACTGACAAGTATGTTAAATTAGCAGACGAACATCTTAAAGCAAAAGAAACAGATATTTTCAAAATCTAATGCTATAAACATAAGCAAAACAAAAAACTCCAGAATGTTCTGGAGTTTTTTTATTATAAAATCTTGCATCTTGCATCTCATATCTAGAATCTAGATTTATTGATACCTTTCATGCTCTCTTTCTTTCACAAATTTGCTCCAAACAGGCTTAGTCAATGCTTTATATTTTTCTACATCGAAAACTTGAGAATCGGTAAGTGCTTTATACGTGAGCCAAACACCAAAAGGAAATAAAACCAAATTAGAAAGCCAAGCTCCGAAATAAGGATTAAGTTTTCCCTTCCAAGTAATATTTTCTACGGTCAAGTTCATCACATAGAAGACAATAAAAATGATAATTGCAATCACCACAGGTAAACCTACACCACCTTTTCTGATGATAGAACCTAAACTCGCACCAATCATAAAGAAAATAAGACACGTCACCGAATAGGCAATAATCCCTTGCTGATACATGATAATCTTGTTGTAATACTTTACAATATCTAAGATTTGAGTATCCTTGTTCTTTTTTTCGTTTTGTAGAAAAGAAATTTTAGTATAAGCTTGATAGAGTACTTCTAACCTTTTATCTTCTTTTAATTTTTCTATTGCAAAAGGTTCTGTAGGTTTGGCAGGATTTTTAATTTTGTCGATGTAAGTCACATAATTATTGGTCTGTCCTACCATTTCAGAGTTAATCGAATTAAAACTATAATCGTTTTCTTTCTTAACTTTTACAATCGTTTTATTAATCTCTTTATAATTTTGGAAACGGTAATCGTCTGTGATTTTTTCTTCTTCTATGGCTTTGTTAATGACGTCACTCACATCAAAATGCTGTACCAGCGAATCAAATTTCACAGATTGACCAGGCTGTTTCAGTCGTTCTAAATAGTTTTTATCTTGAATATTGTCTTCGAAAATATATCCGTCATATAAAACCAACTTCAAATAATTTCTATTGGCAGCTGGTGTAAATTCACCTTTTTTAGCGATAATAGTTCTTTGGTCTTCATAAGCATTGGCCACTTTGTGCACAAAAACGCCTTCTAAATGTTCCCCTTTTTCACCATAAATTTTGTCAAATTTTACCGTTGCTCCAGGCAATGAGTTGATAAACTGTCCTGGCGTAAAATTAATAGCGGGTTTGGTGGCGGCAATATTATACATCATGTTTTTGGCCTTCCTCTGAAAATCTGGAATCACATTATTCGAGAAAATAAAAAGCATAATAGAAAGTAAAGAAACGATGGCAAATAAAGGCATCATAATTCTGGTGAGGGAAATTCCTGCAGATTTCATGGCGGCGAGTTCATAGCGTTCCCCGAAATCTCCAAAAGTCATAATCGAAGCCAAAAGAATGGTCAATGGTAATACCATTTTGACAACGTTTACGCTCAGATAAAACAGGAATTTTACAATTTCCCAATTGCTCAAGCCTTTTCCTGTAAACTGCGAAAGCTGAATCCATACAATATTCACCATAAAGATGAAAAACAGCACGCTGAAAATAAATAAAAAGGGCCCGAAAAAGGTTTTTATAATATATTGATCGAGTTTCTTTAACATTTGCCAAAATTATGAAAAAAGTTAGAATTATTTTGGTTTTAGTTCTTTTGTCTTGAAACAAAAGAACCAAAAGTTCAAGACTTGAATGCTCAGCTAAATAATTGAAATCTATTCTAAAATCCCTGAAACTTGTCTTCGCTTTGCTTCGACTTCAAACAGCAGGAATTTTTTAACGCCTAGATTTCAATTATTTTTAACGCCTCCGCATTCTATGTCATAGAAAAATCCTTCTCATTTTGAGAAGGATTAACGTTATAATTCTGTAATGAGGTAATTCTTGTACTTGTTTTTATCAAAGCTGAACGTAGAAGCACTTAAACTTTGGTTTTCTTTGTATTGATTTACGGTAATCACGGCCAAATCATTGCCTGATGAAGTCTGTACAATTTTAGCAATCTGCTTTTTAGGAGTATTGATGTACAAAACAACACTTTTTACTCCATTATCTTTTACAGGAACTATTTTGATGAGGTCTAGACCGCCACTTTTTCCTGCATAGGTTACCGTGTAGCCTGTTTTGTATTCATCAAGATAATTGATAGGGGAAAGTGCTTTTTCCGAACCATTTGGTTGAGCAATCGTCACTTCTTGGTCTTCTTTAGAAATGTTGTACACTTTTTTTCCGTCAAAAATCTGCTCATTTCCCATGATATTCAGTTTGTACTGAGTAGGAGTAGAGTAGAAGATTCCTGTTTCGGTTTTGCTCACTTTTCCGGTTCCAGTTCCGTAAGAAAACTTGAAGTAAGTATTTTTCTTGGCTTTATAATTTTTAGAAACGGTTTCTAAAATAGTTTTGGCTTTAGCATCTACTTTTTGTGCGAATGAAAAGGTAAAACTTCCAACCAAAGCACTTGCTAATATAACTTTGTTAAAATATTTCATCTGTTAATATTTATTTTTTTAAAGGTCAGATGCAACGCCACAAATTTTTTTTTCAATCAAAAATAGTTTCGGCGTTTCATGTTTTTATTTTTAATGATTCTTGGTGTAGATTTCAAAAAGCGAGCCAAGTATTAGTATGGTTTTAATAAATTATCAATTTTAATACTTTTTAATTTTTCATAGGAAATTTTAAGAAAATCTTCGATATTATTTTCGATAAATTCAAAATTTTTTTCTTCTACTAAATTATCAATCCACTGTATTCTATCTTCAATATCATTGTAAGTCCAAGCAACTAATGTCAAATTCCATTTTTTAGAATTTACACCATCTATTTCAAAATTTGGTTGAATTAAAATTGCTTTGTTTATGCCGTTTTCAATCCAATCAATTCTTCTTTCTTCAAAATAATTTTGAGGAAAAGGTCTGTCAATTGTTAATTGTGCAAAAATGTTTTTTGCAAAAATTTTTAAAGTTTTATCTATGTTTACAAAAACACTCATAATATAACTTCCATCATCCATTATCCCACTTCCAGCAAAACTATTTCCTCAATTCCTCTAAGAAACTTTCTAAAGAATTTAAATCAGAAATCATGACTTCTCTTGCTTTTGCACCATTGAAACCGCCAACAATTCCTGCAGCTTCTAACTGGTCCATAATTCTTCCTGCTCTGTTGTAACCCAATTTTAATTGTCTTTGAAGCATAGAAGTAGAACCTTGTTGCGTAGAAACAATAATTCTAGCGGCTTCTTCGAAGAGTTGGTCTTTTTCATTCGGGTCAAAACTTCCCACTGTAGAAGTGGTTTCTTCACCTGAATATTCAGGCAACATAAATGCAGAGGCATAACCTTTTTGTTCGCCAATGTATTCTGCAATTTTCTCCACTTCTGGAGTATCTACAAATGCACATTGCAATCTCAATAAGTCATTTCCGTTGAAATACAACATGTCACCTTTCCCTATCAATTGTTCTGCACCTGTAGAATCTAAAATCGTTCTGGAATCTACAGAAGAAATCACTCTAAAGGCTGCTCTCGCTGGGAAATTGGCTTTAATCATCCCTGTAATGACGTTTACAGACGGTCTTTGAGTCGCTACAATCAAGTGAATTCCTACCGCTCTGGCTAATTGAGCTAATCTGGCAATTGGGAGTTCTACTTCTTTTCCTGCCGTCATGATAAGGTCTGCAAATTCGTCTACCACAAGAACGATGTAAGGCATGTAACGGTGACCGTTTTCAGGATTAAGTTTGCGCTCCGTGAATTTCTTATTGTATTCCTTAATATTTTTACAAAAAGCATTTTTTAGCAAATCATAACGCGTATCCATCTCTATACAAAGAGAGTTCAGCGTGTTAATCACTTTATGCGTGTCCGTAATAATAGCGTCTTCACCATCTGGAAGTTTTGCCAAATAATGTCTTTCAATTTTTGAATAGAGAGAAAGTTCTACTTTCTTAGGATCTACCATCACAAATTTCAATTCACTAGGATGTTTTTTGTAAAGTAGGGAAGTAAGAATGGCGTTAATCCCAACAGATTTTCCTTGTCCAGTTGCTCCCGCCATCAATAAGTGAGGCATTTTGGCTAAATCTGCCACGAAAACTTCATTAGAAATCGTTTTCCCGAAAACTACTGGCAAATCCATATCTGCATTTTGGAATTTCGGAGAAGAAATAACACTTCGCATAGAAACCATCGAAGGATTTTTGCGTGGAACTTCTATTCCTATCGTTCCTTTTCCTGGCATCGGTGCGATAATTCTGATTCCAAGAGCAGATAAATTCAAGGCGATGTCATCCTGTAATTTTTTAATGGCCGCTACTCTGATTCCCGCTTCTGGAACAATTTCGTAAAGCGTAACAGTAGGACCAATCGTTGCTTTAATTTCCGCAATGCCTACGTTGAAGTTTTTCAGCAAGCCAACGATTTTATTTTTATTTTCTTCGAGTTCGTCTTTATTAATGGCGATTTCTTCGTTGCCATATTCTCTTAAAAGTTCAATTTTTGGCATTTGGAAATTCGCTAAATCCAATTTATGGTCATACAAACCGTGTTTGTTTACCAAATCCTTAGCTTTTCTTTCGGAATCGTCTAAATCTTCCTTCACTTCTTCAATGCTGAAAGCAATATTGTCTGCAGGTTTTGCAGGCGTTTCTTCTTTTTGAAAACTAAAACCCGTAGGTTCTAAATCTTTCTCCTTTGTCATGTTGAGCGGAGTTGAAACATCTGTCTTAGGAACTTCAAAACCTGTTTGATGAGGTGTTTTAATGGTTTCAAAAGTTTCTGTTTTAGGAGCTTCAACTTCTGAAGTGACTTTTAAATTTTCAAAATGGGGTTCTTCTTTCAGTTCTTTGTCTGCTTCGAAATCTTCATCTGCATCATAATCTGGGGCAAACTTATCTTTAATCGAATCGATTTGATTTTTGATAGAACTCGGTCTTAGATTAAATTCTAAAACAAAATACAAGATAATCGCCGCTAAAAGCGTTATCCACAATCCGAAATCACCAATAATAGAGGCCAAATATTCTTGAATTTCATTCCCAAAAACGCCACTTAATGTTCCGTTTCCTTTGGTGATGGCACCCATAAGAATAGGTAGCCAACAAAGAAAAAAGAGAGAGTGAGAAAGGGTTTTCCAGATTTTAAAATAGTTTTTCTTCAGAATTTGGAAACCTAAAACCATCATCAAAAAAGCCACAATGAAAGCAGCAATCCCGATACTATCGAAAATAAAAATATTCCCGAGCCAATCTCCAACTTTTCCAAAAATATTAGAAGATTTAATGCTTTTATCCAGCATTGCACCAGTCTGACTTTGGTTAGCCTTCCAGTTCAGTAAATAAGATGCAAAAGATAGTGCAAACACTACCGATAAAAACAAAAATAAAAGTCCGAAAAAAATTCTGGGTTTAGAGAGCGTCTTGCTTTCTTCTACCTCTTGTCTATTGTTAGATGCTAATTTTGCCATAATGTGATAACACGCAAAGGTAATATTTTATATGAAAAATGAAAACATTTGAAATCGTTTTTTGATTTTAAAAATAGTAACTTTTTAGCTAGAAATAACATTTAATTTTCTGATTTTGAGGTCTTCAAATAGAAAATGAGGATTCGTCTTTTAAGAGATTGAATTTTTATACAGAGAAATCAAATGGTTCAATGAACCAAAGAAGTTTAAAAAAAAGCAAAAATTTTATAAAAATTTTAACACAGTTATAGATAAAATCCAACTATCAAAATTCGCTAATTCAATTTA
Source organism: uncultured Cloacibacterium sp. (assembly GCA_964530915.1). Taxonomy (GTDB): domain Bacteria; phylum Bacteroidota; class Bacteroidia; order Flavobacteriales; family Weeksellaceae; genus Cloacibacterium. Next base: position 9,732 of record CAZHCK010000025.1, read on the forward strand.
TAGAATGTATTTTTGTGCAGTTTAAAAATCTATAATGAAAAAACTGATTAATATTCTGATTTCTACGAGAACAATGGCTGTTTTATTGTTCGTTTATGCTTTTGCAATGGCTTATGCTACTTTTGTAGAAAACGATTTCGGAACACCTACTGCCAAAGCTTTAATCTATGAAGCAAAATGGTTCGAAGTAGTAATGATTTTACTTATTCTTAACTTTATTGGTAATATTAATAGATACAGACTTTGGAAAAGAGAAAAATGGCCGTTATTGGTGTTTCACTTGGCTTTTGTCTTTATTTTTATTGGGGGTGCAATCACCCGTTACATCAGTTACGAAGGGCAAATGCACATCAGAGAAGGAGAAACTTCTAACGAAATTATTACCGATAAAAATTTCTTTAAAATTCAAATCGAAAGAGGTGGCGACCGTTTAAGCTATGCCGAAATTCCTTATATGATGGCTTCTCAAGAACCGTTGATTGCGAAAATTATTCCACACAGATTTAAGGCAAAGTATGATTTTCATGGGGAACTTGTTCAGGTAGAACAGTTAGAATATATTCAGAGAAAAAAAGACAGTTTAGTTGTCAGCGATTCAGGTAAAGAATATCTTCACTTGGTTTCAACCAATGATAATGGAAGAGAAGATATTTATTTGGGTTCTGGTGATGTAAAAAGCATCAATGGATTCCTAGTTTCTTTCAACAAAGGTATAGAAGGTGCAGTAGAGTTCAAACAAGAAAACGGAAATCTATTCATCAAAACGCCTGTAGAAGCTAATTATATGACCATGGCAACTCAAGCTACGGGTGTTACTAAGAAAGATGAATTCCAGCCATTGGCTTTGAGAAGTCTTTATACCATCGAAAATTTAAAATTGGTAGTTCCAGAACCATTGAAAAAAGGAAATCTAATTGCCTATTCTGGAGATAAAAAAAGAGACCAAAACGTTCCTGATATGTTAAAAGTATTGGTGAAAGGTCCTAAAACAGAACAAACCATCGATTTGTCAGTAGAAAAAGGAAATCCTAACGCATTTAAACAAATGACAATTGACGGATTAAACATCATTCTTGGATTCGGTCCGAAAGTATATCAAACTCCATTTGCTTTGAAATTAGATGATTTCGTGATGGAAACTTACCCAGGAAGTGATTCTCCATCAGCATATGAATCACACGTACAAATTGTAGACGAAGGCAAACAAACGCCTTATAAAATTTATATGAACCACGTTTTAAATCACAAAGGTTATAGATTCTTCCAAGCGAGTTTTGACCCAGACAGACAAGGAACCGTACTATCGGTAAACCACGATTTCTGGGGGACTTTGGTAACATATATTGGCTATGCATTCTTATTTTTAGGATTGTTGGTAGCACTTTTCTGGAAAGGAACGCACTTCTGGAAACTGAACCAATCTCTAAAAGATATGGCAAAAAAGAAAGTATCGATTTTCCTTTTATTGTTCTCAATGGTTGGGTTAAATGCTCAAGAGCATCAACATAAAGAAGGAGATGTACATGCTGAAGCTGCGCCAACTGCTCAACCGCAAAGTGTACCTCAACAAATGGTACATGCTGAAATTTCTAAAGAACACGCTGATAAATTTGGGTATCTTCTCGTGCAAGGTTTTGACGGAAGAATTGAGCCGATGAATACTCAAGCATTAGATGTTTTGAGAAAATTAGCCAAAAAAGAAAAATGGGGAGAGCTCAATGCGAACCAGTGGTTCTTATCGATTAACATCAATCCAATGGCTTGGATGAATGATAAAATTATCAAAATCGGGACAAAAGGTGGCGAAGAATTGAAGAAAAAAACCAAAGCTGATGACGAAGGATATACTTCCATGATGAATCTTTTCGTAACCGATGCGATGGGAATGCCGAAATTCATTTTAGAAGAAGATTTCAATGCAGCTTTCAGAAAAAAACCAGCGGAACAAAGCAATTATGATAAAGAAGTTATTTCTGTAAATGAAAGAGTACAAGTATTCTACGGATTGCTTTCTGGGCAATATTTCAGAGTAGTTCCTGTTCAAAACGACCCTAATCATACTTGGAACTCTTGGCTAGATGCAGAACAAAAAGCAGATGCACAAGCACAAAACGTTATTGCGCCTTATTTCATCAGCGTAGTAGATGCTTCTAGAAACGGAGATTGGACAAAAGCAGATGAAGCGCTAACAAAAATTCAAGAATATCAAAAAACTTGGGGTAAAAATGTACTTCCAGATGAGAGCAAAGTGAGCCTTGAGGTTTTCATGAACAAAGCAAATCTTAACTTTTGGTTGTTGATTTTCTATACGATGGTGGGAGGTTTATTAATTGTTTTAGGATTTATAGAACTCTTCAAGCCAAATAAAATATTACATAAGGTAATCAAGTCCATCATTTACATTGGAGTAGTGGGGTATTTTCTTCACTTCTTAGGATTAATCGGAAGATGGTATATTTCTGGTCACGCTCCTTGGAGTAATGGTTACGAAGCTATTGTATTTATTTCTTGGGTGGGAATTTCAGCAGGTTTAATGCTGTATAGAAATGCCAATGCACTTATTCCAGCTGCAGGATTTATGGTAGCCGTAATCATGATGGGATTTGCGCATGGAGGTTCTCAATTAGACCCACAAATCACACCTTTAGTTCCAGTGTTGAAATCATACTGGTTAATTATTCACGTGGCGATTATTACCAGCAGTTACGGTTTCTTTGCTTTGTCAATGATTATTGCAGTGATTTCATTGTTTTTCTATATTATTTCAAGTAAAAACTCATTTAATAAGCATGATAACTCAACGATTAAAGAATTAACTATCGTTTCAGAAATGTCCCTAACCATTGGGTTATTTGCATTAACCGTTGGTAATTTCTTAGGCGGAATTTGGGCGAATGAATCATGGGGTAGATATTGGAGCTGGGACCCGAAAGAAACTTGGGCATTCATTTCTATCATTGTGTATGCATTTGTACTCCACATGAGATTGGTTCCAGGTTTGAGAGGAAGATACGCCTTCCACTTAATGACCATGTTTGCATTCTGTAGTATGGTAATGACCTATTTTGGAGTGAATTATTACCTTTCAGGATTGCATTCTTATGCAGCAGGAGACCCAATTCCTGTTCCAGCTTGGGTGTATATCAGTATTGGAGTAATGACGGCATTAGGTCTAGGTGCTTATTACAAACACAAAAAATTGACTGCAAAGTAATATAAAATTCAAACCTTTATCTTTAATTTTGATAAAGGTTTTTTAATAATAATTTTAATGGAAAAGAAATATAAAATTCAGAAAAATCCTTTTGTAGTGCCTACTACAGATGGTAAATTAATTCAAGAACATTGGGGAAATTCTACAGGGAATTCAGAAATTTCTATTGCGCACATGATTGCGCCACCACATTGGAGCGAACCGCATCAAACGCCAGAGTTTGATGAATTCACCATCATTATGAGAGGGAAAAAACAGTTTGAAATAGATGGGGAAATAGTAGTTTTAGAAGCTGGACAAAGCATTTTAATCCAAAAAGGTGCTAGAATTCGTTACAGCAACCCTTTCGAAGAAGAATGTGAATATTTAGCCATTTGTTTGCCTGCATTCTCTATGGATTTAGTGAATAGAGAAGAATAGAGTATTTAAAATTACACCCTTTAGGGAAGGGGAAATAATTTTGAGAATGTTTTTTTATGGATAAAAGAGATAAAAAATTCACGAAAAATTAATTCTATTTATTGCATAATATTATATTTTTGTAAAAAAGTTAAAAATTTGATTTCATATACTATTTATCAAAATTCTGAAAGTGCAGAATGGGTGACCTTTGTGCATGGAGCTGGAGGAAGCTCTACTATTTGGTTCAAACAAATCCGCGAATTTCAGAAAAAATTTAATGTCTTATTGCTCGATTTACGAGGTCATGGCAGTTCTAATAAATTAAAGGCTAAGAAATACACCTTTCAATCCATTGCACACGATATTTTAGAAGTTATCGACCATCTTAAAATCAAAAGTTCTCATTTTGTGGGGATTTCTCTAGGTTCTATTGTGATTCGTCAGTTGGCAGAAATGCGTCCAGAACGAGTGAAATCTATGGTAATGGGAGGAGCCATTCTGAAAATGAATTTCCGCTCGCAAATTTTAATGAAAATTGGCAATATTTTTAAATACATTTTACCATATTTGGTTTTGTATCGTCTTTTTGCCTTCATTATTATGCCCAAGAAAAACCATAAATCTTCTCGAAATCTATTCATCAACGAGGCAAAGAAATTATACCAAAAAGAATTCATCAAGTGGTTTAAATTGACAACAGAAATCAATCCGGTTCTGCGTTGGTTCAGACAGAAGGAACTGAATATTCCCACTTTTTATGTGATGGGAGAAGAAGATTATATGTTTTTGCCTTCGGTAAAAGAAGTGGTAAAAAACCACGAAAAATCATCGAGTTTATTGGTGATAGAAAATTGCGGTCACGTAGTCAATGTAGATGCTCCACACGTTTTTAACAGCAAAGTGATTCGATTTTTAGAATCCCTCAAGAAATCTTAATTTCATCCAACATCCATCACTTGTTTTAACTTTGTTAAAACATAGCGCCTTAAAAACTTGAGAATAATAAAAGAATAAAATAGCGCCTTTGCGTTAAAAAATATCAATCTACAAAATATCTTTTGTAGATTTTTTTTATGGTCAAACTTCCAAAATAGAGGATATTTTAAAAATAATTCTTACTTTTGACTTCGTTTTTAGATAAAATTTATGAAGTCACTCGATAAATTAGATTACAAAATTCTCAATATTCTACAAGAAGATAACACGATTGCCATCAAAGATTTGGCAGAAAGAATTGGTTTATCTTTCACGCCCACTTACGAAAGAGTAAAGTCTCTCAAAAACAATGGAATTATCAAAAAATATGTAGCCATCGTAGATAGAGAAAAAGTAGGATACGAACTGGTGGCGTATTGCAACGTAACCATTAAAAATAAGTCGGTGGAAATCTTGAGAGATTTCGAGGAAAAACTCAATAAATGTCCTGAAATTGTAGAAGTAGTGAGCGTTTCTGGAGTGTATGATTACATGATTAAAATTGTGACCAAAAACATCAAAGAATACAATGATTTTGTAGAAAAAACATTTACCAATTATCCGCACATCGGAGATTATCACAGCAGTATTGTACTGTGTACGGTAAAAGAAGAGACCAAAATTTTCTTGTAAAATTTTTGAAATAAAAGATAGAAAGTCACATCAACGCGATGTGACTTTTTTTGATGAAATATGTTTTTAAAGAATTTAAAAACCTAATCCCAAATTTTTAAGTTCGGTTTCTAAATTGATATTTTCATTCACATGAACCGTTATGAAATCTAAACTTTTTGCTGTTTCGATGTTGTGGAAATTATCGTCGATAAAAACTGATTCTTCAGCTTTTATATGATATCGGTCAAGGAGAACTTCCCAAATTTTGGGATTCGGTTTGATGAGTTTCTCTTCGCCAGAAACTACAATTTTCCCTTCAAAAACATTAAAAAATTCATAATTAGCCAAAGCGTAAGGAAAAAACTCTGCCGACCAATTCGTGAGCCCGAAAAGTTCATATTTTCCTTTTAATTTTTGCAAAACACTCACGTTTTCTGGTATGTCTGAACGCAACATGATGTGCCAGTTTTCATAATATGCCAAAATCTCTTTTTCCCATTCTGGATGCTTAGAAATGAGCAAAGCATTGGCTTCAGCTACACTTCTGCCTCGGTCTTGTTCTGCATTCCATTCATTAGTGGCGATATTTCCCAAGAAATATTCCATTTTTTCGTCGTCATTGAAATAATCTCTGAAGAAATAACGCGGATCCCAATCCATAACCACTCCGCCAAAATCAAAGATGATATTTTTGATATTCATGTTTTTCTTATTTTAAAATTCTACATTTTCAAAATGATAGTTTCCGTTTTCAAATCTCGCAGTAATATGCTGTAAACCATTGCTCAAAATAATTTTTTCAGCACCAATCACCGAATTGTATCGGGCAATTTGTTCAAAAGTTTGTTCGGTAAGGGTGATATGTGGTGCTTTGAGTTCTACCAAAATTTTAGGAGCTGTTTTTTCGGTAATCAAGAGGTCTATTCTCTTGATGGTTCCGTTTAATTCTAGTTTTTTTTCAAGAATTAATGCAGATTTCGCATACTTCTTTACTTGAATGAAATAGTGCACGAAATGCTGTCTTACCCACTCTTCAGGAGTAAGAACCAACCAAGATTTCCTTACCATATCATAAATAAAAAACGTATCTTTGTCTCGCTTGATATCAAAAACAAAATCTTCTTTAAAATTTAATTTCGGCAGCTGCATTCAGATGAAAGAATTAGAACAGATTTTCAAACATATTAAAAATAGGGAATTTTTACCCATCTACTTTTTCCATGGCGAAGAAGCTTTTTTTATAGACGCAGCTGTGAAAGCATTAGAAAATGATGTGCTTACAGAAGACGAAAAAGCTTTCAACCAAACGGTAGTCTATGGCAAAGATACCAATTATAATGATATTTTGGCACTTTCTAGGCAGTATCCTATGATGGGAGACAAGCAACTCATTATTGTAAAAGAAGCCCAAGATTTAAAATTAAATGAAGACGAAACGAAGATTTTTGAAAATTATGTAGAAAATCCCGTAGAATCTACCATTTTGGTCTTTGCGCACAAACATAAAAAAGTAGACAGCCGAAAAAAAGTTTTCAAAAATTTAGACAAAGGAAATATGCTCTTTCACAGTGAACCTGTAAAAGATTATAACTTGGCGAAATGGATTGAAGACGAATCTAGAAACCTTCAAATAAAACTAGCACCGGGAATTGCTCAGTTATTGGCAGATTATTTGGGAAATGACCTTTCCAGAATTTCCAATGAGTTGAATAAAATGAAATTGGTGCTGAAAGAAGGAGAAGTTTTAGACGGGAAACTCGTAGAAACGCACATTGGGATTTCTAAGGAATTTAATGTTTTTGAATTGCAAAAAGCACTCGGAAAAAAAGACAGCAATCAAGCCTTCAAAATTGCGTATTACATGGGAAAAAATCCCAAAACCAATCCTATTGTCATGACCATAGGAAATCTCTATACTTTTTTCAGCAATGTGGTGATGTATCATACCGTAGCGAATCAAGGGCAAAGTCTTATTGCTTCAGCATTGGGAGTGAATCCTTATTTTGTGAAAGATTATGCAGAAGCAGCCAGAAATTATCCTTTGAAATTTGCAACCAGAATTATATCAGTTTTGAGAGAAATTGATTTGAAATCAAAAGGTCTAGGAGCGGTAAATACGGAAGATGGAGAACTTTTAAAAGAAATGGTCTACAAAATTCTAAACATTGATAAAATCAAAAGCTAAAAATGATTAAAAATATCTGGAGACATATTATTTTACTCATTCTTCGTTTACAAGGCGAAGCAGATACCAGTAGATATAAAGTGATAAAAACCAAAAATAATATTTTGGTTTCACTAAGAAACGAAGTCAAAAATATTTTACTCATCACCATCGGAGTATTCTCTGCAGGTTTCGGTTTCAAAGGATTTCTTTTGACCAATAAATTTATAGATGGTGGTGCAACAGGGATTTCGTTGTTGGTTTCTGCGTTGACAGAAATTCCGATTTATTACTTAATTCCTCTCATCAACTTGCCTTTCATTATTATGGGGCACAAAACGGTGGGAATCAATTTTGCGGTAAAAACAGCGCTTGCAATTGGTGGATTGGCTTTGGTTTTGGCAAATGTTGACTTCCCAAATGTGACCAATGATAATATTTTAGTGGCGGTATTTGGTGGTTTCTTTTTAGGAGCAGGAATTGGATTGTCCATTAGAGGAGGTGCTGTAATTGACGGAACTGAAGTTTTAGCGCTTTATCTGAGTAAAAAATTAGGGACGACTATTGGAGACGTAATTATCATCATTAATGTAATGATTTTCTCTGCTGCAGCTTACTTTTTAGGCGTAGAAATTGCGTTGTATTCCATGATTACGTATTTGTCGGCTTCTAAAACGTTGGATTTTATTGTAGAGGGTATTGAAGAATACATCGGAGTGACCATCGTTTCTTCAAAATGTGAAGAGATTAAAGAGATGATTTACAATAAATTAGGAAGAGGAGTTACCGTTTATAATGGTAAAAAAGGCTTCGGAAAACGAGGAATGAAAGAAGATAGCGATATTATTTTTACCGTTATTACCCGTTTAGAAGTGAGCAAACTGACTACGGAATTAGAAAAAATAGCACCTACCGCATTCGTAGTCATGCACACGGTAAAAGATACCAAAGGTGGAATGATTAAGAAAAGACCATTGAAAAATTAATTTCAAGTTTTCATATAAAAATTTTCAAAAATGAAAATGCCAAATCAAAAATTGCTTTCATTGAAAAAATTCATGAGAGAATCATCAGGAAAACAATGAAATTCACGAAATTTGCAACTCAAAAAATAACAACCCTTATATTCTATGGAAAATAATATATTAGATTGCGTGATTGTAGGTTCTGGACCATCTGGTTATACCGCTGCTATTTATGCAGCCAGAGCAGATTTAAAACCTGAATTATACACTGGTTTAGAGCCAGGAGGTCAGTTGACAACAACTACCGAAGTAGAAAACTTCCCAGGTTATCCAAACGGAATTACAGGTCCTGAAATGATGATGGATTTGCAAAAACAAGCCGAAAGATTTGAAACCAAAGTACACTATGAAATGATTACGAAAGTAGAATTTTCTAAAGAAGTAGGGGGTGTTCATAAACTTTGGGCAGGCGAAAAAGAAATTTTAGCAAAAACAGTCATTATTTCTACAGGAGCTACTGCAAAATATTTAGGTTTAGAAGACGAGAAAAAATATTCTGGAGGTGGAGTTTCTGCTTGTGCTACTTGTGACGGATTTTTCTACAGAGGCAAAGACGTAATCGTAGTAGGAGCTGGAGATACTGCAGCAGAAGAAGCGACTTATCTTTCTAAATTGTGTAACAAGGTAACCATGTTGGTAAGAAAAGACCATTTCAGAGCTTCTAAAGCGATGATTCACAAGGTAAACAATACGCCAAATATCGAAGTGAAATTCAATCACGAATTGATTGCTATCGAAGGAGAAAACAGCTTAGTAGAAAGAGCTGTGGTAATCAATAACCAAACGCAGGAAACTTCTAAGATTGACGTTCATGGTATTTTTATCGCGATTGGTCATAAACCGAATACTGATGTTTTTGCAGGCCAAATTACCTTAGACGAAAACGGTTACATCATCACCGAAGGAAAATCTTCTAAAACCAATTTACCGGGCGTTTTCGCAGCAGGAGATGTACAAGACCACATCTACAGACAAGCGATTACAGCAGCAGGTTCTGGTTGTATGGCAGCCATAGATGCTGAACGTTATTTATCAGAATTAGAATAATTCTTTTGAAAACCTTAGTTTACATATTTTTAGGAGGTGGATTAGGGAGTGTAATGCGGTATTTGGTATCGTTTTACACTTCCAAATTCCTTCCTATTGGGAGTTTTCCTCTCGGAACATTCTTGGTGAACCTCATAGGCTGCTTTTTAATAGGTCTTTTTTCGTCTTATTTTATCAAAGTAGACAATTCCCTTAAATTTCTATTGATTACAGGTTTTTGTGGAGGTTTTACCACGTTTTCTACTTTTGCTGCAGAAAACTATTCTTTACTACAAAATCAAAATTATATCGTGCTTATTTCTTATGTTTTATTGAGCATAATCTTAGGAATTATAGCCGTAATATTAGGTTTTCAGGCAGCAGGTAATTAATTTTTGATGTTGAAAATTAATGCGTTATAAAAAATGTAGAAAAATCTAAAAAAATAATTTTGTCAGAATTTAAAAAGGTTCTATATTTGCACCACTGAAAACGAGATAATCGTTTCTGGAGAGTTGGCAGAGTGGTCGATTGCGGCAGTCTTGAAAACTGTTGACTGTAACAGGTCCGGGGGTTCGAATCCCTCACTCTCCGCTAAATAAATGCAAACGCTGTAAACTTTAGTTTACAGCGTTTTTTCTTTTTATCTTTTCATGATGAGTCTATTTTTTACATTAGCAATAGACTTTCATTCCTACTTAATCTTCGGTCAAATAATTTGAAATTCTTAGGATCTATTTTCAGGCAAATAAGTGCGATGAATAAGGAAGTTTAAAGATTTACATTTCCGATCTCGCGGATTTGTAATCCGTGAGATATAACACGCTTCATCAATTCGCTAGCGAATTCCAACTTTGCTCACTTAATATCATTGTCTTAAGTTTAAAATCTTTGCGTTTCAGAAAATAATATATAAGAAGCCACACCGTAAAAAAAGGCTTACTAAAAATCAGTAAGCCTTTTGTTGTGAAAAACCTATGTAATAATTATTGTGGTAAAATAACACTATCTACTACGTGTACAATTCCGTTAGATGCAGGAACAGTAGCAATAATATTAACCGTTCCGTTGATGGTTGGTTTGCCATTCACCATTTTAATAGTAATATTTTTACCGTCTACCATGCCTAATGATTGACCGTCAGTCATTTGTTCTGTTTTAATCACCCCTACATAAGTGTGGTGTCCTAAAATATCACCCAATTTACTGTTGTTTTCTGGTTTTAATAAATCATCTACTGTTCCAGCAGGTAATTTATCAAAAGCAGCATTTACGGGTGCAAAAACAGTAAATGGACCTGCATTACTCAGTGAAGTAGTCAATCCCGCTGCTTCTACTGCGGTAACTAAGGTAGAAAGATCTTTATTTCCTGCCGCTAATTTTACAATGGTAGGAGCTGAATCTTCGTCTACTACAGCTTCTTGACCGCCAGCTACAGCTTCTGTAGAGGTAGAGGTTTCAGTGGTAGCCTCGGTTTTGTTGCAAGAGATAAGTGCTAAAGCAACACAAGAAACGATTAGAAATGTCTTTTTCATATTTTTATAAAATTTTGAATAAAATTACGAGCAAACCAAGTCATGCTTTTATGATTGTAATCATAAAATAATCTACTGAAAACGTGAAATTTATCACAGAATTGAAAAAGAACTAATAGGATATTTTTTCAAAAAAAAATCTTCCCAATGGAGGGAAGATCTACAAAAAAAACACAAATGATGAAAAATTATAAATCTTTCTTATTAAATTGAATATAAGACAAGAGAAAAGGCACGGCAATCCAAATGAAGAGAATGACCATAGAAATTCCCATTCCGCCACCAGAACCAAAAATATCTTTGAAAACTGCTCCAGAATAGCCTAACATAGCAGAAATATTGAGTTGCAACAGCACGAAAATTCGGGCAAGACCAATCGGATTAATCGCTGCTAAAGTCGCCATAATTCCTTCAATAGGATAATCTGCAAACTGGAACATAAGAACCAATAAAATGCCGTCATAAATAATGGCGAAAAACAGCCATACAAAAATCGAAATGCCTATTCCTTTCGCGCGGTCTCTGCTGACGATAGAAGACAACATGGCAAATGCCGTGAAAATAACCGAAAGCATAACCCCGATAATAATGAGCGAAAATCCTGTTTCTATAGAAGAATAGAGTAAAATAGGAACGCCACAACCAATCAAATAAGCCAAAATCAATGCTGAGGAAAGCCCAATAAAAATATTGAACCAAATTTTACCTCTTGCAATCGGTTGACTGAGCAATAATTCTATAAACTGACTGCTGTTATACACGTAAATCGTAGAAAAAATAATGCTTACGAGTGGAACTACCAATAAAACAATATTCAGTAAACTAAGGGTAGCTTTGGTATAATTACTGTCTAATCCCAGTACAGACCAAGAAATGACAAAGAGGAGTACGGTATATAATAAGACGATTTTATTTTTTAAAATGTCAAAAAAGATGAATTTTGCGATATTGTTCATGGCTTCATTTCCTTTAAAATACTGATGATACTTTCTGAGATTTTCTCGGTTTTTCTTTCGGTCATTAATTCTTCTACAGATTGGTGAACAATGACTTTCCCTTCATTCATGAAAACAATTTCACTCACGATATCATCCAATTCGCTCAAAAGGTGAGACGTGATAATGATGAGTTTTCCTTTGTTTTTTTCTTTGATGATTTTATTTTTTAAAATTTCAGAAGCAAGTGGGTCTAAACCTGCCGTTGGTTCATCTAAAATAATAATCCCAGGATTGAATAAAAAAGCCAAAACGGCACTTACTTTTTGGGTAGTTCCACCAGAAAGGGTGCGCATTTTTTTGTCGAAAATACTTTCCAGTTCGAAAGCTTCTAAAAGTTCGGTATCTAATTCGTTTTCAGATACTTTTCGGGTATCTTTAATCATCTGAATGGTTTGCGCGATGGTCATATTTTCAGGATATCGACCAATTTGTGGCATGTAACCAATATTTTTTCGATAGAGATAATGTTCTTTTACACTTTCATTATTGACCAAAATATCGCCATCTTCTACTACATTTAATCCGAGAATACATTTAATTAGGGTAGTTTTTCCACAACCATTGGGACCAATGAGTGCAACAGAATGCCCATCATTAAAGTTGATATTCACCTGATTAAGCGCAGTGAACTTATTGAATTTTTTGGTTAAATTTTTTATTTCAATCATAACTTTTTATAAAAATAATTTTTAAAATCACAAAACAGTGCATCAATTCACCATTTCACTCCATCACTTCATCACCACTTTACATCATCCATCATCCATCATCCAACACCCATTACTTCATAACCTCATAACTCCATCACCTCATCACCTCATTCGCTTTCATCTCCGGTTTCTCATCTACAAAATTCTCAGGAGTAAGACTTGGGATTAAGCGTTCGGAACGGTCTAAGATCTCCACAAAAAATGCTCTGTACAACAACATAATCATAGGATTTTGCTCAGAAAGCACAGAGTATAAACTCAAGGGGTGAAAAGGAACATCTCCAATTTGGTCTTTGTCCAGATCATAACCTTCATATTTGTCCCAGTGATTATTTTTGAAAATATTCATCACAAGACTTCCACTTGTACTCACATCGAAAGTATTGTTTTCGAAATTATTCTTCATGAGACGGTTTTCCATACAGTTGGCATTGAGTTTTATTCCCCAACCATTATTAGAAAACTGATTGTTGTAAAGGTCTACTTTAGATGAGCCATCCATAAAAATGGCAGCGGTGTTGTTATTAAAAATATTGTTTTTGATTTTACTGAACGTAAGGTCTTTGAGCAAAAGTCCATAAACGCCATCTCCCCAGTTGTCTAGGAATTTATTCTTGTACATGCCTACATTTCGGCTGTACATTACAGCAACTCCAGCGTCATTATTCTTAAAAATATTTCCGGTGTAGGCATTGTTATGAGCGAACATAAAGTGCAACCCGTAACGCTTATTTTTTTCGGAAATATTTCTAAAAACAAAGGTGTTGTTGGCTTTTTCTAAGTAAATGCCGTCTTTATGACCAGAAATGTAATTGTTTTTTATCCAGATTTCAGCACTGGACCAAACGTGAATCCCATCTCCGATTAATTCTTGAGATTTTCCTCTATTGGTGGTGATTTTATTGTTTTGAATCAAACATTGGTAACCTCTCTGAATGGTAATCCCGAAGTAATTGTTCTCGAAAATATTATTTTTAATGGTGGAAAACTGACTGTCATACAAACGAACAGCTCCTATGTTTTTGACTTCATCTTCCCCAGAATTGATGATTTTAAAACCTTGCAAAAGAATTTTATTCGCTCTTAGAGAAACAATTTCATACTTCATTTGACCGTCCAAAACAGGTCTGCCGATTCCAATAAGGGCTATTGATTTTTGAATGTTGATGTTTCCTTCTCTGTAATGTCCTTTATGCACCAAAATCGTATCGCCATTTTGAGCTTGAACAAGAGCAGAGTTAATGGTTTTGTAAGCCTGATTTTTACCGACCACAAGCGTTTTCGCTGAATGATACGCAAAATTCAGGAGGAAGAGAAAAGATAATATATTGGATAAATTTTTCAAGATATTTCAAAAAAATAGGCTTTGCTAAAAATACTAAAATGAACTATTGGTATTGAATTTTTTTAAAACGCAAAGAAATATAATATGGATACAATTATTTAAGTGAGCAAAGGTTACGAATAAATTCGTTTAAAGCGTTCGCTTTATCAATTCGCTAGCGAATACCAACTTTGCTTGCTTAATGTTTTTATATTTTTAATAAAAAACTTTGCGTTTCAAAAACATAAAAATTAATCATTTTTATAATGAATTACAATAGAAAATAATGTTTCTCACAAAGCCTAAAAGCTATAAGTTAAAGTGAAATTTATTGTTCTAGGAAGCTCGCTCCTAATTTTTGAGCTTCTTCTTGGGCTTTGGTTTTGTCGATAAATGCAGCTACATTACCATTCATAGGGCTTTTTATGGCGCCACCTGTGATTAGGGTTGCTTTTTCTAGTGGGAACAATTCATTGGTGATAAAATCCGGCACATAAAGTTTGGCTTGACCTACTTGCTCTGCATTTTCGGTGGCATAACTTTGCATACAGTTTAGGTCATCGAATTTATAAATTCTGCCTTTTTCTGTAATAAGTTCTGTAGCGAATTTAGGGTCTTCTATTCCCATTTTGCAAAGTTCACACTGGTCTTTCCCGAAGTTTATTTTTTCTGGGCCTTTTGGTGAACAAGAAAAAATTATACCTAAAGAGATGATTCCTAGAATGTTAAATAATGTTTTCATTTTAGATTACTTTTTTGGAAGATTTTATTTCTAAATAAGATAAAACAACAAGGATAATTCCTACACCAAACATAATCCAGCCACCAATATCAGGATAAGAATACGCACCGAAGTTCAGAAGTTGTTTAAAGCCGAAAAGTGGTGGTTGGTAACTCATGCCCGGAACTACAATCGCTGCATTTGGATTAAGGTTATGACCATAATCGTACTCCCAAAGATAGAAATCTACCATGAAAGCTACTCCAAAGATAAGAAATAAAGCCGCAAAGAAATAAAGCCATTTCTTATTATTGAGAAATACGGTGAGAAATGCCAAAGCTGCAAAGAATCCTAACGCATAAGGTAAAATTTTAAATTCCCAAAAATCTTCCTGATGAATTTCTTTCATCCCGATGTAATGGTTCAGTCCATTGATAATTTCGTAGTCTCCTGTGATTTTGTTGGCATGGAGAAACATGCCCAATCCTTCTGGATATTGTGGAGCTTCTAGATAAATGGCCCATAAAGGAACGAAGATGCTGATGATTAATCCAATTCCGCTTGTAATAAGCAAAATTTTAGAGAGTTTGGATAATGAATTGTTTTTCATTGTTTTTAGATTGTAATAAGAAGTTCTTATAGAGTGTAACTTTTGTTACAGAAGTAAAAAAGGGCAGTAGAAACTGCCCTTTTAGAAATTTATTTTGTGACTGCTGTTTTCACAGGGCTTTTAGCGTTATCCGCTTTATTATTGAGGCTGTAAGTAAGAGGAACATTGCTTCCTGCTGGAGAAACTCTTACATATCCTTGCATTTCTTGGTGTAATGCAGAACAGAAGTCTGTACAATACATTGGGTACATTCCTGGTTTTTTAGGAACCCATTTCAGCGTAGAAGTTTCACCTGGCATAATCAATAATTCAGCATTTTGATTGCCTTTGATAGCGAAACCGTGTGGTACATCCCAGTCTTGTTCTAAGTTGGTCACGTGGAAGTACACTTCATCACCTACTTTGATGCCTTCGATATTATCTGGAGCAAAGTGCGAACGGATAGAAGTCATGTAAACATGTACTTTATTGCCTTGTCTTACCACTTTAGATTCTGCTTCACCTTTGGTTGCATAAGGATGTTTATTGTCTGCAATATTGTAGAACTTCACTTGCTGGTCTTTGATAAGAGAAGCTGGAACAGCTTGTGCATAGTGTGGCTCACCAAAAGTAGGGAAGTCTAATAAGAGTTTCATCTTATCTCCACTAATGTCATACAACTGTGCAGATTGGGTTAATTCTGGACCTGTTGGTAAGAATCTGTCTTTTGTAATTTTATTATAAGCAACTAGATATTTACCGTAAGGTTTTTTAGTATCACCACCTACTACCATTAAGTGACCTACAGAGTAGAAAGTGGGTTGTCTGTCAAGAACTTTTAATGTTTTGATATCCCATTTCACTACTTCTGAAGAAACGAAGAATGAAGTATAAGCATTTCCTTTTCCGTCAAACTCTGTGTGTAATGGACCTAAACCTGGTTTTTGAACTTCACCATAAAGTGTAGATTCATATTTTAAGATAGGAATACCGTCATATTCACCTGCAAATTCTTTGTTTTCAATGGCTTTAAGCATTTTGCTGAAGCTGTGTACAGGAATAAGAGCTGCCAATTTACCAGAACCTACAATGTATTCACCAGTTGGGTCTACGTCACAACCGTGAGGTGATTTAGGAGTTGGCATGAAATAGCAAATATCTTTTAATTCTTTAGCAGAAAGTACAGTCACTTCTTGCTCCATTTTAGAGGTAGCCGTTTGAGTTTTTTCATCAAATTTATTGTGAGCATACTGAGTTTTTACTTTTCTTCCTTTACCAGCTTTTAGATATTCTTCAGCTTTTTTCCAGTTTACCGCCATGATAAAGTCTTTATCATTTTGAGAAGCATTAACCTCTAATAAAGTATTCGCTTGTTCTGAATTATAGCAAGAGAAGAAGAACCAACCGTGAGATTTTCCTTTACCAGCGTGAGAAAGGTCAAAGTTTACACCCGGAGCTTCAATTTGGAAAGATAAATTCATATCACCAGTTTCTTTATTAACTCCGATAAAAGAAATCACTCCTTTGAAGTTTTCTTTGAAAGAATTAATAGGAACGTCTCCGTTCATATCATCTGTAGGAACGGCAAAACGAGTACCTGCCACTACATATTCTGTATTTTCGGTAATAAATGGAGAAGAGTGGTTACCAGCAGAATTCGGTAATTCTATAATTTCCTCTGTTCTGAAGGTTTTCAGGTTTACTCTTGCTACACGTGGAGTGTTATTAGCATTCGCAAAAATCCATCTTCCGTCTTGTTCACCATTTGTTTGAGATAATTCTAAGTGGTGTTGGTCATCCCAAGGAATAAAACCGTGTGAAGTTTCTAGCATAGGCTTAGTTTCTTCACTGTAACCATACCCATTTTCTGGATTTACAGAGAAAATAGGCACTACTTTCAATAATCTTCCACTCGGTAAACCATAAACGTTCATTTGTCCGTTAAAACCACCACTCACGAAATTATATACCTCGTCATATTTTCCAGGAGCTACATATACTTTTTCTGCGGCGTCACCACTTACAGCGGTTTCTGTACCTTTGGGTTTACAACTGCCTAAAAATGCTAATGAAGCAAAGGCCGAAATACCAAATAACTGAATAATTTTCATATATTTATTTTTATAGTCTATCTAAATTATTTTGCACCGTCGATTTCTCTCATGTACTCTAAAATTTGTCTTGCTTCAGTTTCATTAAGCCCTTGGTTTGGCATTCTCACTAAACAAATCTCTAATTGTTTTTGTAATTCTGGGTCTACACTAATCATAGGATCTGGATTGCTAATGAAGTTCATAATCCAATGGGGAGTTTGTCTTGTAGTAACTCCTTTCCATCCCGGACCTACCAATTTTTCTTCTGTAGGCTTATGACAAGAAGTACATTTTACCTCTGCCACTTTCTTACCTTCAGCGGCCATAGCAGCGTCAAATTTGCTCACATCTACGTTGCTTTCGTCATATTTACCTAAACCTCTTTTCGGATCGTATTGTCCTGATTCAGATGATGCACTAGTTTCCGTATTAGCAGCAGATGTTTCTGTAGATGAGGTAGATGCAGAAGCGTCTGCAGGCTTGTCATTACCACAAGAAACCATCGCGAAAGCCATCATAGGAAGAACTAGAAATTTCAAATTTTTCATATATTTTTATTTTTAATATTAATTTGATAACAAATTTAACGTTGTTTAACAGTTGGGATTTATGACTTGAGTCATAAAATAAACATGACATTTATTAGCAAATTTGCACCTGTAAAACAGAAGAGCATTTTTGTGATTATTTTTAAAAATAATGACTGCTCATATAGTGGAGTAATTTCTTTCAAAAAAACAGTATTGAATCAATATGAAAAATAATTGGATAATCTTGGCAATGTTCGCTTTCTTGATTTCTTGTAACAAAGAATCGTCGACCACAGAAAATTCGCCAGTGATAAGTGATAAAAATTCTAAAGAAGTTTCTTTAAAACAAGAGGCTAAAACATTGACCAATGATAAAGGAGAAACCATAGTGGTAATGTATTTTGCCGAAGGAATCGATTTAGCGATGACTCTTAAAAAGAATGATGAAGAAGAACACAAATTGGTGGCAAAAGGAACAAATCCAAAAGGCGAACCTATTTTTACAGATGGTTTTTATGCTTGGGAACTGTCTGATGATGGAAATTCTGGTAGACTGACAGACAAGCAAGGAAATGTTAGTGTTTTCAAATAAATAGCTTTATTACGTTGTTTAAAAAATCCTCAAATTGATTTCAATTTGAGGATTTTGTTTTTTTGTTATAGAATGTGGAATCGGGAGATGTTATTAATTTCTTTTTGAATGTTTTGGAAGCCTATCATTCCATCTGATGATTTGTTTAGTTGCTTCATTTAAGAAAATATTCATTTGCTTTAAATCCTCTTGATTACATTCTAAACCATTAGATTCATAATTAGATTTTGCATGAACAATTTTATTTCTAGTACTATAAAGTATTTTTCCAAGTTTCGTGAAAATTGCATCAAGCTTTTCGGGAGTAAGTTTGTAATTAATATTCTTTTTATTAATTGATTCTTCTTTTGCTATTTTATCTTGAATACGACTTGGTAAATGTTTAAAAAGTTCAATAATATCTATACTTATTGACATAACATGATAACAAAGTTCGCTGTCAGATTTGGATTTTCTAAATGCATCTGCAATTTCAAATACACTACTTAAATCATCATTAGTTACTTCTTTATATTTTAATTCGTCAAATTTTTTAGAAAGAATATCAAAAGATTTGATTTTACTAGCAGTTGGTGAAAAATATTCAATTATTTTATAAAAATATAAAAAGCTAATTTCTTCATTGCTTGTACTCACTGCATTTAAAAATAATTCAATAGAATCATTGTAATCTGGTAGTTTATCAATTTCTATATCTTTGTTATTTATCTCATTTTTTGGACCAAAATATTCATCAAAATCATAAAGTTCAAACAGTTCAATGTGCGCTCCTGAAGCTAAATAAAATTCATAAATGAATGATTTTATTACGTTTTCTTCAATTTTTTCATCAAAGATATTTAATTCATCTGAATAAATTATTTCAATTGCATGGTAATAACTACAAGGCGGAAAATATTTGTTATAGAAACCAAAATGCAAACTAGCTAAACCTATTAAAAAAGGTGTTTTAATAATGCGAATTATATATTTTTCATTTCGGAAGGAGAAACTAAAATCGTCTAGTAAGTTATCAATATTTTCATTGAAAATTATAGGGAATTGTCGTATAGTTTTCGTGCAAACTTTTTTCTTATCATAAATTATCGTATCAATTTCATTAATATATTTTGCAAAGTCTTGAGTTATAAATACTATATTATCATATTCTTTTGGAAAAAAAATACTAATTTCTTTTTCCTTATAATTTGGACTATCGATTTCAATTTCGAAATCATTGTCTAAATTGAATTTTTCAAACTTTTTAATAATTTGATCAAAATGCTTTTTTAACATATAATTGTTTATAATATCGCCTAACGTTTTGTGGCTTTGCGAGGTGGCAAACTTCGTAAAGACAGGGTTAATAATTAATTTAATTCTTTCTTTGCGGAAGGTAAACGTGATTTTTTGCAAATTATTCGCCATCTTGCAAAACCACTGTGCCTGTTGCATAACTCAAATATACTAAAAAAAATAGGTAATTAGGGTTAAAATTTGTAAATTTAGGAATGCAAGGAAAGAAGAGTTTTACGCCCCAATTATTTGTTTCGGTTAATTTATTGGACATGGTTCCAGAGGATAATTTTTACAGAAAATTATTATCCGAGCTCAATTTACATTTTATTTACAAAGCCACCCAAAAGTATTATGGCAAAGAAGGACCCGATGTCGCGGATTTGTAATCCGTGACTATTACTATTTATAATTATCTGTGCTCAATGCGGATTTGTAATCCGTGACTACTACCCGATGTCGCGGATTTGTAACCCCGATGTCGCGGATTTGTAATCCGTGACTATTACTATTTTATAATTATCAGTGCTCAATGCGGATTTGTAATCCGTGACTACTATTATTTTACTCGATGTTTTATAATCTGTTACTTTACTATATTTTGTGGTTATCCCAACCCATGAAAACTACTTCTACATCTAAAGCACCATCTAAATCAGCATAATTTCTTGCAGAGCTAAAATAATAATTTTCTGCTTCTGTTACAATCTTTTCTTTTACAGGATTTTCATGTATGTACTTTATTTTTTCCTTTATCCAATGGTTAGAGAAAATTTCTTCTGCATGATAACCATCTTGCCAAACTTTGTATTGCTGTTGTCGGGATAAATGTTCACAAGATTTGCTAAAATACTCTAACAGCCATTCTCTTCTGCTTTCTGGTTCGTCTTGTATGGTTTGGATTATTTTTTTAGAAGTATATTTTTTGAAATCTCGCATAATTTCTGATAATGTTAAATCTCCATCTGCTCTGCAAAATAAATGCAAATGGCTGTGCATAAGGCAATATGCAAATACAACAAGTCCTTTATTTTTTTGACAATACTTTAGTGCATCTATGATTAAATGTTTTTGCGGTAGTCTTGTGAATACATCTACCCAACCTACAGTGGTAATAGTAATGAAATATGCCTGTGAAATTTCAGTGGCTTTGTATTTGGTTGACATTATTAGTTTTGAGTAAAAATAATAAAAAAACAGCAACAAAAAGCGGCTGTTTTTAAATGATTAATCATTCTATTATTTTTAGTATAGTCACGGATTACAAATCCGCGACATCGGGGGTGTAATCCGCCGAACCGTTGTGGCGAAAGGAGCGGAGCGGATTTCGCCACAACGAAAAAGTATTGGCTGAAGTGCGGGCTAAATTGGACTGAAAGTTCAATTTCGACCAAGTGAAGCCGATATTTTTTCGGTGAGACTAAATTAGCAAAAATAGTTGAAACGAAAAATAGCGGCGACTAAAAAAGTAGTGTAGTTCTATCAAGACTTTAACCCCGCATTTCGCCAATACTATGTTATACAACGTATTTTTATTTATGGAAGTAAATGTAATTAATAAGATTTAAGATTTTTAATTTTGTATTTAGACCAAACACGACATCAAAAATATTTTGACCTGCAATATCACCATAATTTTCAAAGGTAAACTTGACTTCTAACAAATCAAATATAATATCAACAAGATCATTTGCTGAATTTCCGTAAAGTATATCAAATTTTTCATCAAGGTTACTTGAGTCGTTAAAATATTTATAGTTACCAAATGTTGGGAAGTTATGAGTCACATTATATTCAACAAAGGAGAATTTCTGTTTTTCAAAATCAGGATATTCTACATCATCACACAAAAATTCATTACTTAAA
The DNA here is from genome assembly GCA_964530915.1 of uncultured Cloacibacterium sp. Taxonomy (GTDB): domain Bacteria; phylum Bacteroidota; class Bacteroidia; order Flavobacteriales; family Weeksellaceae; genus Cloacibacterium. The sequence continues at coordinate 31,386 of CAZHCK010000025.1, forward strand.
TAAAATAAATAAAGTTTAGTTATTGCTTTTTCAAGTTCAAAAATATATTTTTTTGAATTAAAGTCAGAACTCATTCCGAATTTAATAATTTCATCAATTAATGGAACTAATTTTTCTTGCATTTAGTTTTGAAATATGTTGTATAACGTTCCGCCACTTTGCGTCTGTTGCGAGCTTCGGAACCGTTTATTTTATGCTAAGATAATATTTCTTGCGAAAAACAAAGTTGAATTTTGCACTTTTCTCGCAATAGCGCAAAACGGTTGTTGTGCGTTCGTTATTATTTTTCTTCAAAACTATTCAAGCATTTCAACATAATACTCATATTAGTTTCAAGATTATCTTCCAATTGACAAGAAGCAGTTAACGAGTAAAATACTCTTTTCTGTTTACTTTTTAAAAGTAAAGTAATTGTTTCTGTAGATTTTTTATTATCAGATTTAAAGTGAAAAAAGTAAGATTCATAACTCGTATTTTTTGATTTACCACTTTCTACAATTTTTTCATTAGAATTTTTCTCAACTAACTTTCTCATTGATTCAAATTCTGTTTTCAAATCGTTATTCTTTTCTAAGCTCTTATACTTTTGTATAGAAATTATTTTAGTGAATTTTGTTATCGAATCTGTATGTCCAGCATCAATTCCAAGAATGATTTGTTTATTGTCATATTGTTCAACTTTCCAAAACCAATTTTTCGGAATTAAAACTGAAAAATCATTTGTTGGATAAGAAATTTTTGTTCTTGCGAATTTCACAGGCAAAATTATGTAATCATCTACAGTTGTAAATTTTTGAGAACAAGAGTTTAATGCAAAAAAGATTAAAATTAATTTTATGAGTTTCATATTTTCTACGATTTTCGGCATAATGACGCACAACGGTTCGGCGGATTTGCGAAGTTCCGAGAATGAAGTTTACTTCTGTTCTTGGGATTTAGCAAATCTGCTTGTTGTGCGAAGTCCGCGAAGCGGCGCGCACAAGAAGCGGATGTAATCCGCCGAACCGTTGTGGCGAAAGGAGCGGAGCGGATTTCGCCACAACACTCAAATATACGAAAGTTTTACGAAAGTGCAAATTTTTTGATAAAATTTGCTTACGTGCTATGTATTCAGTGTTTTTTGTATATATTTGGTTTAGTATTTTGTATAGAGATGGGTAAAATTTATTGCGCTCTATTTTTTTAATCTATATAAAATGCGAACCCAAAAACAATGTCATTTCACTTTATCTCCGTGATACTATTTCCACAAAGCTTCTTAGCGAATGAATTTCGCCAACTTTGCTTACTTAAAATAGGAAAGAATAATAAAAAATCTTTGCGTTTTAAAATACCTCAATCTCAAAAATCTCTCCTGTCTTTCAAACCAACTTCCTCAAATGCTCTGCAGCTTTTAAAATGGTTTCTGGCTTTTTACTGAAGCAGAATCTGATTAATCCCGTGTTTCTTTGGTCTTGGTAAAACGAACAAAGAGGTATCGTGGCAACTTGGTGTTCTTTCGTGAGCCAAATGCAGAATTCTTTATCAGGTAAATTAGAAATTTTCTCAAAACTAGCAACTTGGAAATAGCTTCCTTCGGATTTTTCCTTAAAAGTAAAAGGCAAATCTTTAAATTGTGCTAAAAAGAAATCTCTTTTTTCCTGCAAATACTGTTGATTTTTTTCAGGATTAAAAACCTCTAAATATTTGGCCAAAGCATATTGAGCAGGAGTATTCACACTGAAACTGATGTACTGATGCACTTTTCTAAAAGCTTTGGTCAATTCTTCACAAGCCAAAACATAACCGACTTTCCAACCGGTGAGATGAAACATTTTCCCAAAAGAAAAAATCGCAAAACTCCTGTTTCTAAGTTCTGCATGATGAAAAACACTGTAAAATTCAGCGTTATCAAAGGTAATCAAATCATACACTTCATCGGAGATAACAATAATGTTGGTGTCTTTGATGATTTGATAGAGATTTTCAAAATCTTCTTTTCTCCAGATTTTTCCCGTAGGATTGTGCGGGGAATTGATGATGATAGCTTTTGTTTTTTCAGTAATAGCAGCTTTTATGTTCTCAAAATCGGGTAAAAAATCTTCATTCAAAGAAACTAAAACAGGTTTTGCGCCATTCATTTCAATCGATGGAATGTAGCTGTCATAAGCAGGTTCCAGCACTATCACTTCATCGCCAATTTCTAAAATCGCAGAAAGTGCGGTGTAAATTGCATAACTGGCTCCTGGCGTAATCGTAATTTCAGAAGCAGTAAAATCTATCGGCGTTTTTCTGGCATGATTAAACGAGATGAGATTTTCTATCAACGCAGGAAAACCAAAACTGGGGGCATATTGATTAAAATTTTTATTCGTTCCTTCTGCAAGAAATTTTTTCAAAGCTTCATCGATGTCATCATCAGGGAAACCTTGAGACAGATTCACCGCACCAAATTGATTGGCAAGTGCCGTCATTTCAGAAAAAATGGTGATTTCGGCTCCGTTATGTTTTTTGGGTAGTTTCATTTTGATAGTTTATCCAAAAATAATGTTTTTTCCCTTTGAAAAACCTCCTTTTTTACCAAAATCTCCATCAAATAAATCCCTCATCCTAAACTCATAACTCATAATTCATAATTCATAACTCACAACTTACGTCTTTACGACTCATCAACTTTACGACTTTACAACTTCACATGGCATCCCACACCATTTCAACAAGTCTCAGCTATGGAAGAGTAATATCAAATTGTCTTGTCCTGAAATAGCTATACACAAAAATAGAGTATATGCAATCAAAAG